>CAZSRN010000341.1:0-2416 GCA_964609115.1 uncultured Veillonellaceae bacterium
TCCGCAACAACTTCCTTATGGTATTCTTTTTAATATACTCATATTAATATACCCATATGTTTGAGATAAATTTGTCGGTGAAGGAGTACTTCTTATGATCCATCAATTTGTCGAACATGACGAATCCTCAACCTGTTTCTTGTTTCCCCTCGCTGTCATTTCACCCTTGATCATTGCTCTGTTGCCATGTTGATGAAGTGGCTTCCTTTATTTCCTGTTTTTTGGTTGTTGGTCAGTCTTGGATTTTTCAAACTTGCAGCGCATAAAGCTTGCCCTGTTGGGCTGCTGTTGAGTCTATCCATCGCGATCGGAGTTTGGCGTATGGAGCCCGGATTGGCATTGAAAGCAGCTCTGGAAGGAGCGGTTTTTGCCTTGTTTCCAATACTATGGGTCATTCTGGCGGCTTTTTTTGCTTACAATGTATCATTGCATACCGATGCCATCGGCCAAATAAAAAAACTACTGCTCCAAATTTCTCCCGATCGACGGATACAGGCTTTACTGATTGCTTGGGGATTTGGAAGCTTCATGGAGTCGGTCGCCGGATTCGGCACGGCAGTCGCCGTACCCGCCGCTTTACTAATTTCTTTGGGTTTTGCTCCATTTCGCGCCGCAATTGTCTGCTTGATTGCGAACACGGTTGCTGTAGCTTTTGGTGTGATTGGAATTCCGGTTACTACATTAGCCCGAATTACAGAATTGCCCGTTCACTTATTATCGTTTGACATTGCTCTTCAACTTACACCCTTTATATTTTTAGTTCCATTCGTTGTCGTATATACTGTAACCGAAAATTTTTCCGGCTTGCGGGGAGTATATATGATTACGCTGGTTGCCGGAGCCAGCTTCGGCGTTACCCAGTTTCTCGTCTCGCAGCATATCGGGCCGGAGTTGCCTGCCGTTGCCGCGTCATTGGCTTCTTTTCTTTCCATCGTACTTATGTCCAAATATTTTTCTCCAGTACAGAAGTGGGAGTTTCCTCAAAGAGTCGACACCGCCGAACCTGAAAAAGGAATAAAAAAAGCAACCCCGATCGACGCAAAAGCGCAATGGGTTGCGTGGTCACCCTACATTCTGCTGCTTGTTTTTGTTCTTGGCACAAGTCGTATTTTCCCGTCCGTTAATGAGGCCTTGGCTCGGATTCAAAGCCATTGGTTGATTTACGACGGCATTGGCGGCAAGCCCCTTGCCATCGAGTGGCTGTTAACACCAGGAACACTCGTTCTGCTGTCGGCATTGCTGGGTGGGTTCTTGCAGGGAGCTTCCTTGCTTGAACTTGTGAAAGTACTCTGGGCAACTCTTCTGCAACTGCGCAAAACCGCGATCACAGTAATCTCCATTGTCGGCATGGCAAAAGTCCTTGGTTACAGCGGCATGATCGGTTCTGTAGCCGTTACGCTGGCGGAAAGCACAGGAACCTTATATCCGGCGTTCTCCCCTCTGATTGGCGCACTAGGCACCTTCATCACCGGTAGTGACACCAGTTCCAACATTTTATTCGGTCTACTTCAAAAGCAAACCGCTTTACAACTCGGTATCAGTCCCGAATGGATTGCCGCCGCCAACACCTGCGGTGCTTGCATCGGCAAATTAATCTCGCCCCAAAGCATTTCCATAGCGGCAACTGCAACGGGATTACTTGGAAAAGAAGGCGCCCTGTTATCCATCAGTTTTCGCTATGCCGTTATCTTTTTATTGCTCCTTGGCGGTATCTGTTTTTTCTTTGCACATTAATGATGATCGTTACTCGTCCAAAAACAGCCTCTCCCTCAGTACTCAATACTATGACAGAAAGAGAGCCCTCCCATATCCATGAGCATTGAGCTCCATGTC
The DNA here is from genome assembly GCA_964609115.1 of uncultured Veillonellaceae bacterium. Classification (GTDB taxonomy): domain Bacteria; phylum Bacillota; class Negativicutes; order UBA1444; family UBA1444; genus UBA1444. The sequence goes on from CAZSRN010000341.1 coordinate 1,834, forward strand.
AGGCCGGTTCCAAAACCCGCAAGGCAGATTTTCAACTGTTCATCAAGCAATCGTGCTCCCAGATTGTAACTGATATTGGTAGGAATAGTAACGCTGCTGGCATTGCCAAACCGTTCAACAATATTACTCGGCATCTTTTCATATGGAATTTGCATCTGGTCCGCCAGCTTCTCCAGCATAAAACGATTCGGCTGGTGAAACATATAATAGTCGATATTTTTTTTGTCTATCCCCCCAAATGACAATAAGCTTTCGATCATGGGAGGCACTTCCATCTGGACAAAATTAAAAACGTTAGGTCCATCCATCACCAAATTATCTTTGCTACGCAAATTTCCATCGCCGGAATCCTCCATAAGCCCTGTCTCATGACTTGAAGGCATGCGTAATCCGCCGGCGGGGATCATAAGTGCGTTGTATTGTCCTCCGTCCACTTTAAGATTGGCAATGATCGAACTTTCCTGCGGCTCATTTTCCACTACTGTGACAGAAGCGGCATCACCGATCAGCGGGTAACTGTTTCTGTCTCTCCGTGATGTTTTTCGACTGAGGATATCTGCATTTAAGAGAATCACCTTGTGTA
>CAZSRN010000342.1:0-2401 GCA_964609115.1 uncultured Veillonellaceae bacterium
CACCAATATCTGTTAGTCTCCATAATTGGGCAAACTTATTATCGGTCGCAATATATTCCGGCGCGAAAAAACATTCGGCAAGCCTCTCATTTTATCCCCAAAAAATACTGGAGTTGGCTGCCTGAAGGAAAAATTTTGGAACAGGAATCAAAAAAATGAAAGAAGTCATGAGCCGTATTTGGCGAGCCATCATTGAATTTGAACTCATCCAGGCCCATGACCGTATATTGATCGGCTTATCCGGCGGCAAGGACAGTATGTTTCTCACATACGCCCTGGCTCATATCCGGCGGCACTCGGCGCAACCCTTCACCTTGGGCGCTTTCACCATCGATACCCGTTTTGGTGAAGAGTTTCCCGCCGCTGAATTGGAACTTTTTTGCAAACAACTGGACATCCCGTTTGATTCGGCGCCGGTTGATATTCCCCGTGCCATTGCTTCATCCCGTTCTGCGGACGCCTGCGCCACCTGTGCTTTTTTTCGTCGCGGCGCTTTGAACCGCATCGCTCATGAGCGTGGCTATAACAAGGTTGCGTTGGCGCATCACCATGATGATGCCGTGGAAACCTTCATAATGAGCCTCTTTTATGCGGGCCGTCTCAAAACTTTTCTGCCCAAAACGCCGCAGGAACGTAGTGGGGTTACCATCATCCGGCCTCTTGTTTATTTTCGTGAAAAGGAAATTATTGAACATGCCGACCGTTTGGGGTTGCAGCCTTTAAAAAACCCCTGCCCGTATAACGGACATACCAAGCGGCAAGAAATCAAAGTATTGCTGCATGATTGGGAAACCAAGGATCCGGAATACTATCGTCGGTTTTCAGCGGCAATGCGCGCTGCCGAATCCGCTGAATTGTGGCCCGCCGAACCCAGTCGCTACGCTTTAAAGGGAAAATATCTGGACTTCATGGGATACCGGCAAAAATAGCCCGCATAATACCCGGAGGTCTTATATGACGCTGCGTAAGAAAACCCTGTTGATCATCAGCCTTGTGCTCGCGGTATTCAGTCTTATATTGGGTTTGTCCGCCAGTAAAGTATTACTTGGCGGTTTTTCGGCTGTTGAAAACCGCGAAACCGAATTCAACCTCAGCCGCACAGTGAATGCCGTAGCCATGGAAACGGACACTCTCGCTACTTTCCTGGAAGATTGGGCGGTATGGGATGATACCTATCTTTTTGTTGCCAATGCCAATGCAGATTACCTCAAAAAAAATGTAACGACTTCCCTTTTTCTCTCGCAGCAGCTTCATGTGATGGCCTTTTTGGATTCCAAAGGCAAGATTGTCTACGGAACGCTTTTCGATACCGACAGCAAGTCTTTTCGTCCGTTACCCGACAGCCTGAACGGTCACCTGAAAATGGGTTCGGCATTACTGTCTCATCAGACCGCCGACACTACAGTACGCGGGATACTTATTTTATCGGGAGTGCCTTTGCTGATTGCTTCACATCCGATAATGGACAGTGAACGGTTGTATCCGCCACGGGGCGTAATGATTGTCGGTCGGTTTTTAAATGATTCAACATTAGGCAAAATTTCGGCCAATGCTCATCTGTCACTTTCGCTCAGCCCTTATGCCGCGCCATCGCTGCCGCCCGATTTCGCAGCGGCGGCTGAAGTGCTGTCCGCCGAGCAACCTACCTGGATTCATCCAATAAATGAAGAGATTATGGCCGGATATGCATTATTGCGGGATATTTATGGCCAACCCGGTTTGATATTGAGGGTCGATAAGCCTCGTTTGATTTATCTTCAAGGGAAAAAAACCGTGCAATACTATCTGCTGCTTTTGCTTGCGGTTGGCCTTCTTTTTGCCATTGCCAACCTGTTTTTGTTGGAAAAAACCATTCTTTCCAGACTTTCCGGCTTAAGCCGCCAGGTTTTTAACATCGGCAAAACCAATTCCCCTTCGTTGCGCGTTCATCTGTCCGGACAGGATGAATTGTCCCTGTTGGCCGGCTCGATCAATACCATGTTGGGATCGTTGGAAATTGCTCAAAACGAATTAAAGGAAAGTGATGCAGCGACACGGGTTTTGCTGGATGGAATGCCCGACTCCTTGCTTCGCATCAATCGTCAGGGAATCATTTTGGATTTCAAAACTGCACGGGATCGTCTTACCGCCACGCCTGCCAAACTGCTGTCGGGCAATTCCATTAGCGAAGCATATCCAGAGCCCCTCGCGAATAAAATTTCCGAGGGATTGGAACAGGCGTTCATAAGGCAATCCGTCCAACACTTTGAACATGAAATGGTTGTCAATAATCAAATAGCGCATCTGGAAATACGGATTACTCCAGTGAATAGTACAGAAGCGATCGTAATCCTCCGCGATTTTACCGAACGCAAGCAACTGGAAAAATCTTTGCAGTTCTTTAACTTGAGGGGTTCTCTGA
>CAZSRN010000343.1:0-2394 GCA_964609115.1 uncultured Veillonellaceae bacterium
ACAAATGGGCATTTTGTTGACCCCGCCGTATGTGATGGTGTTGTTGGGGATTGATAGCGACGAGCCGCATTCCGGTGTGCGGACAAAGGAAAAAGCCGATTATCCGGCCAAGCTGGACAGCCTGATAGAAGGGCTCCAACCCTGGGATACGGGTGCGGCTTGGAAAACCGGCGAAGGGATCGCTGTTGTTCGCTCTTTGTCCGAATCGACGGAAAAAGTGACCGTAAAAATGGCCTGTTCCATTGCCGAAGAGCTGACAAAACGGCTGACACAGTTTGGCTTTCCGGCCACAGGGGTACATGTGGGATGCTCGCATTCGACGCACCCGATGCAGTCGATCGCGGAACTTTATGAACAGGCGTATTCGGCATTTTCTTACGGCTCTGTGATTCATGCGGATCGGTGTTTGCATCATTGGGACGAGTTGGGGTTTTATCAGTTTATTGTCAAAGATCTGAGCACCGGCATGGCGCAGCAGTTTATCCAGGACCAGCTGAGTCCCTTGCTGCAGTTGAACCGTACGGGGGCCAAAGACGAATTGTTGGATACCCTGCGGGAAATTGTTTCCGGCAAATCCGCGCAGGTGATTGCCGAGCGGCTTCATATTCATCGACAGACCCTCGTTTTCCGCAAAAAAAGTTTGGAAAAGATTTTGGGCTTGGATCTGGATTCAGCCGAAGTCGTGTTGAATATCGCCATTGCACTCAAAATGATGTCCATGTCAGGCAGGGAGCGGAATGCGCAGAGAGCAGCGCTTACATAGTCCATATCGGCAACGGTTGTGGTTGCTTTTATCGAACATGGATAAAAGCAACCTGTTTTTTTCGGTGACATTTGTTATATCAAGTGAAGGAGCAAAAAAAGATTTGCAGAAAAAAGTAATCATTGTGAGATGGGAGGGTTTATAAATGGCCGTAGTCACAGCATCACGCGACGGAAAAGTCGGTGAAATCAGGGTTTGCGTCGGGGATACTGTGAGGATCAACCAAGAAATCTTGAGTATTGATTCACCTGACTTGACGACGCTGATTTTGGCTGGAGACCAGGGAACGATTGAAAGCGTTACCGTCAAAGCGGGCGACTCGGTAAATATTGGGCAAATTCTGGCTTGGATTGAAAAAAAGTCATAACGGACAGATTGTCTTTTCGGCGATAATGGGGAACTCCTGTACTGTTGGATTTTAACAAGGGAGGATATCCTGATGCAAGAACTTTCAATTGTCTCGGATGATGAATCAATGCAGTCGGAGGGATTTGACACAATAAATGAAAAGCTGTCGGATTCGCATGATCTGAAAAAACAGTGGCTGTTGCGAAAAACAAAAATGTTGGATGACCTGGAACGATATTCCGAAATTTTTGGCGGGTATCTGATTCTTGACCGGAGCGGGGCCATCCGATATTTGAATTTGGAGTGTCTGGAAATTTTCGGCGTGAACCCGTTGCGGCAACAGGGTTGGAAGTTGTCCTCCGTTTTGTCGGCAGAGTCACAGGATACGTTTCAACAATTTCTTTCGCGAATTTTTGCCGGCGGAACGAAGGAGTACTGCGAGGTCCTGCTGCAACCGTCAACGGACAAAGCGGCGTGGCTCCGTATGGAAGGCAAGATGTCGCGGACCCGTCAGTATTGTTATATGGTTTTGTTTAATATTACGGAAGAGAAACGCCGAAAGACTCAGCTCGCCACAAACGAATTGAAATACAGAGCCCTATTTGCCAATATGAGCACTGCATTCAGCTATCATAAAGTCATTCGCGATAATCGCGGCAAGTGTTGCGATCCTATTTTGCTGGAAGCCAATGAAGCATACGGGGCCTTGCTGGGAAAACCGATCAGTGAGTTTATCGGCAAGAATTCCAGCGAAATCGGGTCGGTGGGATATGCGCCTTCGTTGGATTGGGAGCGGTTGTCCAGGGAGTTGTAGTCAAAAATCAACCGGCTTGTTTCGATTATTACGACAAAAATCTCAAGCGATGGCTGTCGGTGATTGCATACAGTCCCGCGCCGGAACATATCGCGCTTGTTTATGTGGATATTACCAAAACTAAAATCGCCGAACAGAAAGTGGCGGAGAGTGAACAGCGATATTGGAACCTGGTCCAGGGTACGGATGTGATCATCATGATTATTAACGAGCGGTTCGAAATTTCTTTTATCAATGAATATGGGCTTTCATTTTTTGGGTTCAGTGAGGATGAGCTTCTTTCCCGGTCTGTTTTCGGGACCATTGCACCGGTTTGCGATGAGTGTGGACGAAATCCGGCGACGGCGTTTGAAAAGTTCAAGACCGCCCAACGGCATCAACGGCGGAATATACAGGAGAATCTTACCCGCTCCGGCAGGCGGGTGTGGGTAGACTGGACCAACCATGAAATGCAGGACCCCAAAACCGG
>CAZSRN010000344.1:0-2386 GCA_964609115.1 uncultured Veillonellaceae bacterium
TAGTGCAATTGTAACACAACAACAAGAATGCTTCAACATGCATCGACTTACCGCCCTTGCACCACCGCTCCTTTCTGACCGATTTTAATAAGGGAAAATCGACTGATAATATTCAGCGATCCGCCCAATTCATTACTAATGTTGGCTCTGTCTGTAAGGAGCCCAAAACAAAAACGGGCAAACGCATTCTCGCGCTGCCCGCATCAATGATGATATTAATCGAAGAATGGCGTTCCCATTGCATTGAGAATAACGTATACGCCGACCATTTATTTGTCCATCCAGACAAAAGCATTATGTACCCCACCCAAATGACACGCTGGTTTCCAGTGTTTTTGAAAAGGCATAAATTGCGGAAAATTTCTTTTCACGGACTGCGCCATACGCATATTACGTTGGCAATTGCAGCAGGTTTCCCGCTGAAAAATGTTTCAACAAGGGCAGGACATTCAACCATTGCCATTACTTGTGATATCTACGCCGTGCCGGTCACGGCTGTGGACAGAGAAATCGCGGATAGTTTTGAGAAGTTGTTGAGTGGGTGATGAGTTCTTCCATGGAAAACAAATTTTATGTGCGCACGCCAAGTGCGCATTTTTTATGGCCACAAAAGGATTTATCTGGTTAATCACGAAGATGATACGCTGTGAGGTGTTTCCAGATGAAATTCAAAACAGAATACTTATTTTGCAGTCCCAGGTTGCTTGCGAATATTGATGAAATCAAAGAAATCAACGCCTGCATTGATGCTGTCAAATGGGTTGAATCATTCAACCTTGTCCCTAATGATAAAACATACGAACATCAAGCCGCATATAACAAAGCATTGGAGATTGAATTCAACAAATTTCATTGGTCACTGCAACCGTTGTTATATGACAATCCGAAACTGATCGGTGATTTTGCCAAAAACGATGTGTTTGTTGAAGTTCAGTTTGGCAACAGTGCCACCTTATACCGTGATTATTATAAATTCCACTATGGATTGACCCATAATCTACTGTCGCTGGCAGTTTTGATCGTGCCAACCAACCCATGCAAGTTTTTTCCGACCAGACGCAGCAGCGTTAACAATATGGCGGAATTTGATTTAGCCTACAAATATTTCAAACTCCTGCCCATTCCAGTGCCGATATTGTTGATTGGGTTGTTGCCGGAGAATTGATTGAAAATCACTGTCGCTATTCAGACCATAACTCTGCTATAACTGGTAAAAGCAAACGTTTTTACTTCGAGAGGTGAAAAAATGGATAGAAAACCAAATTCAACAAAACAGAATTTTAATGATCCCTCGTCGTTTGATAGCAGAATAAGCAATCAAGTGAAACAAATCCTCCGTCATAACACTGGAAGAAAGCCACAACATATTTTTCACTATACATCTACTGAAGGTTTATCAGGAATTCTCAGCAACAATGAGTTTTGGGCAACAGATATCCGCTATATGAACGATAGTAGCGAACTTGAATACGGCGTTGACTTAGTCTGCTCTCACTTAAAAAGAATAATAGCAGATGATGACAAGGGTTATTCTAATATTCTAAAGGAGGTCTGCGAGTCTGTACCTGAACACCACAATTTTTTCTCGCATATTGGTGCATATTACGCCGTGAGTTTTTGTGAAAACGGGGACTTGCTAAGTCAGTGGCGCAGTTATGCGTCCGACGGTCAAGGTTACGCTCTCGGGTTTAATACCAAAAACCTTCTTGATAATATTAGCAATATCTATAATCACCGACCAGTTTTGCGCAAAATGATTTACAGTCCTCAAAAACAAATTCAACTAATAACTGAGTTGGTTAATTACGGAAAACTCTTATACAACGAATTATTATCGTCTTCTTCCAATCAAGATAAATATGATTTGGAAACACAACTCATCATAGGATTACGAAACGGGTTTTACTGGTTGGCACCTAATTTTAAAAATACCGGATTTAAGGAAGAAAATGAGTGGCGGTTGGTTGTATGGCAAGTTAGCCCTTTGCTGTCCGAACAAAACCGATTAGTGTTTACTCCACAGGCGCGATTTAGAGGAAATTCAATTAATCCATATATACCAGTCAGATTCGCAAATACCGAAGACTCAGAAACCTTTCCACTAGAAAAACTTATTTGTGGTCCAACTCTAATTTCAAGCGCAAGCTTCGAACGCAGAGAATATGCAATAAAAATATTCTTGCATGAAAAAAAACACAGCAAAAATATCGCAATTGAAAAATCAATCATTCCTTACGTCAACGCAGCGAAATAAATAACCTTCATGCCCCATCCCCAATAGCCCCGCTTGCCCCAAATGATCGATACAGAATTCTTCGTTGAACACCATTTTGTGCATATTCCGGCTTATCCGGACAGTGAATCCGGATTTATCCGGACACGGTAC
>CAZSRN010000345.1:0-2361 GCA_964609115.1 uncultured Veillonellaceae bacterium
CATGTAGTTCTTAAATGACTACCGGGGATTTTACACACAAATTAGGACTTGACCCACAGCGGTGCTGAAAAAACTAAAGAAATATGGGATTGCATTGCGCCCGAAAGACAAGTAAATATTTAAAGATATGCAATAATTTTATATTCAGTACATGAAAATAGTAAAAAATGATTTTGATTCGGCAGATCAGACAATTGTAAAGACGCTGCTGATGTTGTGATCAAATTATTTCCAGCTCAATTGTGATTGCAAATGTCGCCGTTCATTTGACAAGAACAGCGGTTGTCGTGTATAATTCTGCTGGTAAGAAATAGTTACACCCCCCGAAGGCTGATGTGGAGGGAGGGAGAACAATTGTCGGAAGTCTATGTAGGCAAAAATGAAACACTGGACAGCGCACTGCGCCGGTTTAAACGCTCCTGTCAGAAATCCGGGGTATTGGCTGATGTACGCAAGCACGAGCACTATGATAAGCCGAGCGTGAAGAAAAAGAAGAAGTCCGAAGCGGCACGCAAACGGAAATTCAAGTGATTCGGAGGATTTTGCGATGACACTCAGAGACCGGTTGACGGAAGATATGAAACAGGCGATGAAGGACAAGGAAGCAGGAAGGTTAAAACTTTCTGTTATTCGTATGGTTCGATCGGCTGCCAAATATGTTGAAATTGACCGGCGCAAGGAACTCGATGATAATGAATTGCTTGAAGTAGTGGCAAAAGAGGTCAAGTCGCGAAAAGATTCTCTGGAAGAGTTCCGTAAAGCAAATCGCCCGGATTTATTGGCAACGTTGGAACAGGAAATCGCGATTTTGATGGAGTATTTACCGGAGCAGATGAGCGAAGCAGAAGTCCGAAGCTTGGTTGCACAGGCAGTGGCCGATGCGCAGGCAAGCAGTTCCAAAGACATGGGCAAGGTGATGGCGCTCTTGATGCCAAAAGTTAAAGGTAGGGCGGATGGAAAGTTGGTCAACACACTTGTAAAAGAAATGCTTGGCTAAATTAAGAGTTATATTTTGCAATGCGAAAACCGACGTCCTAATGGACGTCGGTTTTTAATCTTTCACGAGTCGTGCACAAAAGGAATGTGGAAAGGTGCGGCGAATATTACCTAAATAAGGTGTTTGGAAGGAGTGGCAACATGAAGCAAAAACATTCTTTTTATATTGCCATGCTTCTATGGATGGCATTCGCCATTCTAATGCCGATATCGTCTGCAGCAGCCGCAACTGAACCGGTCGTGGTTGTGAACATTCGAGGCGAAATTGATGCGGGACAGACCGCTCTGGTTTACAGAGCTCTCGGGGAAGCTGCCGACAAAAAGGCGTCGACCTTGCTGCTGGAAATCGAGACGTTCGGCGGGCAGGTGGATGCAGCGGTAAAAATCCGTGATATGATCAGTGATTCAAAATTGCGAACAATTTGTTTCGTTAAAAATCGGGCTTGGTCCGCCGGTGCGTTGATTGCAATCTCGCACCAACATATTGTTATGGCGCCGGGAGGAACAATTGGCGCGGCGGAGCCGATACCGACCACTGAAAAAACAGTGTCCGCTGTTCGCGCTGAATTTGCGGCTACTGCGACAAAACTGAGACGGGATCCTAAAGTTGCAGAGGCAATGGTTGATAAATCTTTGGGATTTCAACATTATGCAGCTCCGGGTAAAATTTTGTCTCTCACGGATATTCAGGCGGTGGAAGTCGGCTATGCGGATGCGGTAGCGGTGGATAGGCAAACCGTGTTGCAGCATTACGGTCTGAAGGATGCGCCGGTCATTGAAGTGCAGATTGGTTGGGTAGAAAAGATCGCCGGCTGGTTGTCTGATCCATTGGTCAAGTCGGCTTTAATCGGCATCATTTTTTTGGCAGCCATGACTGAAATAAAAACTGCAGGTACCGGAGTTGCAGCTTTGTTTGGTATTGTTGCAACGGCACTTTTTTTTGGCACGCAGTGGATGGTGGGAGCCGCAACGTGGATAGAAGTTTTGATTTTCCTTGTTGGCTTGGTGTTGTTGGCTGTGGAATTTGTCATTCCGGGATTTGGCGTATTTGGAATTACCAGTATTGCCTGCATTTTGTTTAGTTTATTCATGGCGTTGGGCGGGGGCATAGGCGCTTTGAATATTATGGCAGGGGGAACAATTGCGGCAACCGTTATATTTTTAATTTTGCTCCGATATTTGCCTTCGTCGAAATTGTGGCAACGCTTGGTGCTGAATGATTCTCTGCAAACGGACCGGGGGTATACCTCCAGTGATGATTTTCGGCTGGTGAGCGGACAGGAAGGGGTTGTATTAACCTTGCTGCGTCCGGCTGGGACCGTAGAAATCGGTGGGCGGATTTTTGATGTAGTATCGGAAGGAAGG
>CAZSRN010000346.1:0-2357 GCA_964609115.1 uncultured Veillonellaceae bacterium
CCAACACAACGTGCCCATTTTCTAATTGTACCTGAAACATAGCATTTGGTAAAGCCTCAATTACTTTACCTTCCACTTCAATGACATCCTGTTTGGACACGCGATCCCTCCTCGTCCGCTAACGACAACTTTTATGACATTTATGTCTATGGAAGAGTCAAAATCAATGGGTCTCCATCTGTTACAGCCACTGTATGCTCAAAATGAGCCGATATTTTCCCATCAGCTGTTACAACCGTCCAGTCATCTGCTAAAACATCGACATCAGGAGATCCAAGATTAATCATCGGTTCAATAGCCAATGTCATCCCGTTTTTTAACAAAGGACCCCGGCCCGGTGGCCCATAATTAGGAATTTGGGGATCTTCATGCATTCGCTGTCCAATGCCGTGACCGACATAATCACGAACCACACCATAACCGTACGACTCAGCATGAAGTTGAACTGCATGGGAAATATCCGACAATCGTTTTCCTTTGACAGCCTGTTCAATTCCCTTTTTCAGAGCCTGTTCAGTGACCGACAACAACGTAAGCAATTCGTCATCAACATCACCTACTGGTACGGTAGTGGCTGCATCACCGTAATATCTGTTCAGCTTTGTCCCAACATCAAGACTGATAATATCGCCATTCTTTAGTTGCCGTGAACTTGGAATTCCATGTACTACCTGTTCATTGACCGATGTACAGATATTGGCTGGAAAACCGCCGTATCCCTTAAACGCAGGAATGGCGCCTGCTTTGCGAATATATTGGTCAGCAATACGATCCAGTTCAAGAGTTGTAATCCCCGGAACAATGGCCTTTTTCAGTTCTTGCAAAGTCTGCCCCACGATTTTTCCAGCATCCCTCATATAATTAATCTCTCGTTCTGCCTTCAAAACAATCATGGTTCTTCGCCTGTCAAACTAACGATGATGTCACGGAATACGTTATCCGCTGACTGGCCGCCGTTAATTTCAGTGTATAAATCCCGGTCCAAATAATATTGTATAAGGGGCTGTGTTTGACGATGATAGACTACCAGTCGTTCTTTCACCGTACTTTCTTGATCATCATCCCTTTGATACAACACACCATTGCAACGATCACAAATTCCCTGCTTTATTGGGCGTCTAAACTCCGTATGATAAGTTGCTCCACACGACTGGCAAATTCTACGCCCTGTAAGTCTAGGTACAAGTTCTGAATCTGCAACAACAATATTGACGACTCGATTCAAACGAATTCCCATTTTGGCCAACATCTGGTCTAATGCCTGAGCCTGTTGCAATGTGCGAGGAAATCCATCCAGTATAAAGCCGCCGATGCAATCCGATTTTGCCAATCGTTCCCGTGTGATCCCGACTGTAATTTGATCTGGAACTAAAGCCCCTACATCCATATATCGTTTTGCTTCCAACCCTAATGGCGTTCTTTCTTGGAGTGCCCCCCGAAAGATATCGCCGGTAGAAACATGAGGGATATCATAGCGTTCAACTAATTTAGCCGCCTGAGTTCCTTTTCCTGCACCGGGCGGCCCCATCAATAAGAGATACACGACCCGTCATCCCCTTACTTCATGAAGCCCTGGTAATGTCGCATTAATATGAGTGATTCGATTTGTTTCATTGTGTCCAGAGCAACACCTACAACAATTAAGAGCGCTGTTCCGCCAAAATATACCCCTTGTATCCGTGTAACCACAGCAACAAAGTTTGGCAAGATGGCAATAAGCGCCAAGAAAACTGAACCTGCTAATGTAATACGCGTTACAATCCGATCCAAATAATCTGCGGTTGGTTTTCCCGGACGAAGCCCAGGAATGAATCCCCCATACTTTTTCATATTGTCTGCCATGTCGGGAATATTCATTGTAATAGCAGTATAAAAGTATGTAAAGAATACAATCATAACCACGTATAAAACAGTTTGAAACGGTGTTCCCCAATCGAACCAGTGAGCCACTGTCTTCACCCAGCCAACATCGACAAACTGTCCGATCGTCACGGGAAACATAAGAACTGAAGATGCAAAAATTATCGGAATAACTCCAGCCTGATTGACCCGTAAAGGAATATGCGTAGAATGTCCGCCATACATTTTTCGGCCAACCAATCTTTTTGCATATTGCACCGGAACTTTCCGATGTCCTTGTGTAATTGCGATAACAAATACGATCATCGCTATAGCAATTACCACAAACAGGATAACATTAAAGAAATTAATGGTCCCTGCTTTCAAATATTCAAAAATCACGAAAAGGCCATCAGGAAGTCGTGACACAATACCTGCAAAAATAATGAGTGAAATTCCATTGCCGATGCCTTTTTCGGTGATCTGTTCGCCAATCCACATAAGGAATACGGTTCCAG
>CAZSRN010000347.1:0-2317 GCA_964609115.1 uncultured Veillonellaceae bacterium
CATTAGCATGACTTCCGACATATTTCCGATGGGAGTCTGCTCCCTCATAAATGCCGCTTCATAATTTTTTACGGCCCGATTCAGCATGTCCAGTTCTTCCGCCGTCTTTTCCTTTTCCCGGTACATCCAGGCCAATCGCAATTCGAGGCTGGCAATATGGCTTGCCGGCAATGTCACCATATCGGCGTAAAAAATAGCCAGTTTGTAGGAAGTAACGGCCTGTTCCCACGTCCGGGGACCGCTAAGATCAAGGTTCACCTTGCGTCCGGTCAAAAACTCGTGCAGCTTTTTGCGAGCGCCTTCCAGCAAGGAAAAAAAGCGTTCCTCATGCGCGGCAAATCCACAATGGGGACAAACCCAGATCGTATAATAGTAAGGATTTAAATCCCGAAAATGCGTGCAAAAATCCGTATCCGTCGATAACGCCACTGTCTGTCCCCGGGTTTTTGTCAGCTTGAAATTCTGCTCACAAATCGGACACGTTTTCTCCACCTGATATAAAGGGTCAACCATCAAAATATCCTCCTGTTCTGTCAAATGCGGGCATTTCCCCTTGCCAAAGCCCTGATTTCCAATGCCAGCGCCGGGGTCAGCTCCGTTCCGTCCAACCTCCAGGCCCAGTTTCCACTGGAAGTGGCCGGCAAATTCATACGGGCTCCGGTGTCCAGCCCAAGCCAGTCCTGCAGCGGAATCATCGCCATCCTCGCTTCGCTTTGCATCACACGGGCGACCATGGGTCTGACCAATTCCTGCGGCAATACGTCCTCTTCGGCCCCCGCATAGGCAATGGCTCCTTTATAGAGTTCCGGCTGCGATTTTTTCACATAGTTCAGCCAACCCAACAAAGTGTCGTTGTCATGGGTACCGGTGTAATAAAAGGTATTCGGCTGCGGCGAAGGCAAGTGAAATCCGCCGTTCGCTCCGGCCTCGGCCCAGATTTCAAAGACCATGATCATCATTCCGGGCAGGAAAAATTCTTCTTTCAGCTTCACCACTTCGGGGGTAATGACCCCCAAGTCTTCCGCCAGAATCGGAATTTCTCCCAGTTGCCGCAGCAAGGCGGCAAAAAAGTTTTCGGCCGGTCCCTTGACCCATTTTCCGTGAACTGCGGTCTTTGCCTTGGCCGGAATCTCCCAGAAAGCTTCAAATCCCCGGAAATGATCGATACGAATAACATCCACGGACCGGAACAGCCACCGCAAACGGCGCACCCACCAGGCGTAATCCTCCGCCGCATGGCTGGTCCAATCGTAATGCGGATTTCCCCATAGCTGGCCGGTGCGGCTGAAATAATCCGGCGGCACGCCCGCGCGGGTCCGGGGCCGTCCCTGCCTGTCGAGGGCGAACAACTGCGGAAAACTCCAGACATCGGCGCTGTCGTGCGATACAAAAATCGGCAGATCGCCTACGATACGGATTCCCTTGTCCGCAGCATGACGACGCAGTTTTTCCCATTGGTCGAAAAACAGATACTGCACGAATCGGTAAAAATCGATTTCATTCGCCAGTTCCGTCCGATATCGCTGCAACGCTTCCGGCAGCCGCTGCGCCGCGCCGCTTTCCCATTCAGTCCAAACTTTCCCTCCGTGGTACTCTTTCAGCGCCATGAACAACGCATAGTCGTCCAGCCATCCAGCAGCATCCCGGCAAAAACAGCGATAGGCTTCCGGCTCTTCGCGCCGGCGAAAATTCCGGAATGCCGACTGAAGCAGTTGGTTTTTCCAATCGCTTACTTTTTCATATTCCACCCGTCCGGCGCAAAGTCCTGCCGGAGGAACGACTTTATCCACAAGTCCGCGTTCCGCAAGATCCTCCGGCGAAATCAGCAGCGAATTCCCGGCAAACGCCGAGGCGCTCTGATAGGGTGAGCCGGTAAAATCGACCGGAGTCAGCGGCAGCACCTGCCATATTTTTTGTCCGGCGGTAGCCAGCCAGTCGACGAAGGCATGGGCGGAGGGTCCCAGATCGCCGATTCCATAGTGTCCGGGCAACGAGGTCGGATGCAGCAGAATCCCGGCGTGACGCCGGGCAAATAGCGGATGCACCGAAGCTTTCAGCACCATCGCTGCAAAAGGCTGCAGCGTAATCTCCAGCAATCCGTTTTCATCCGGGAAATGCAGGGGACCGCCGCTGCCGAAAATTTCGCGCAAGGGTCCGGAACAAACCGCAGCAACATCGACCGTCCATTCCACAACCGAAGCGCTGCGGTTGGCAAACACCAGCGCTGCGGCGTCCGGCATCTGCGCCCCCAAGGCGTCCCGTCCTTCGTCCGTGCGGCGTCCAAAAGCCAACACATCCGGCCCGGCCTGCAGCGGAA
>CAZSRN010000348.1:0-2291 GCA_964609115.1 uncultured Veillonellaceae bacterium
GACCGAACCTGAACTCCACTAATGTTTCCAAGTTGACCGGTAAGGGCGCCAATTTCATCGGTGCTTCCTTGCACAATCAAGGTAATGACAGAGATGCCTGCTTCGTTGTGATGAATGCGGGGTATACCCATGCGACCGGCAATGATCTGCCCATGCCGGCTCAAAATGGTGTTGATTTCGGGTGCGCGGGCAGGGTCTTCAATAACAATGCCGATGAATCCAAGACGTGTATGCATAACCGACTTTCCTCCCAGGGTAAAAATAAAACTCTGCGTAATACGCAGAGTGATGAACCAATGACACAATAAACAGCCGGGCAATGCGTCATAGTGTTCACCCTCGGCGTCAGGCGGAAACCCTCTTCCTCAGGTCATTTCTATGGTTTCATTATAAGGCTGTGGAGAAGAATTATCAATATCCCTTCAAACTGGAGAAATAGAGGTGAAATGGTCGCAAAAACTTGACAGGCTAATTTTTGCCAGCTATAATAAAAGAAAGTTTAGTCATATAACATATAAGTGAAAGAAATTCAAGGACAACGGACATGCGCAAGTAATTCTTTTTAGCCAATCAAAAAGAGCAGGACAGATGACACCCATGTACTGAACAGGGTTATTTGGTTTGTTCTTTGTGATTCTAAGGAGGATTGGATATGGACGCATGTTTTTTAATGCTTTTTTGTCTATATACCATTCCTCTCTGTAATAGGAGGGGATTTTTATGTTACTGGAACTAAATCATGTAGTAAAATACGTGGGAGAACGTCTTCTGTTCAGCCTGGACAGCCTTTCCATCCACCAGGGGGACCGGGTTGGATTAATTGGGTGCAACGGATCGGGAAAAACAACCTTGCTCAATATTATGGCGGGGACGTGCCCGCCGGACAGCGGACAGATAAAAAGAGACGCTATGATTTCTTTCGTACCGCAAATCGAATTTGATGTGCGGTTTAGCGGAACGGTGGAGCCGAAAATTGCCGGAGAGTTAGGCGTTGAACGGCATTATGCCGCCTTTATGAGCGGTGGAGAGAAGGCACGCTACAAATTTGCGGCAGCACTGAGTACTCAGTCAGATTTGTTATTGCTGGACGAACCTTCGGCAAATCTTGATATGGCAGGAGTAGAACTGATTCAGAACAGACTGCGCGAATTCGCGGGCGCACTGGTGCTGGTATCACATGACCGTCAATTGCTGGATGCTGTGTGTAATGTGATCTGGGAAATTGAAGATGAGAAACTGCATGTGTATCCAGGCAATTATACTTGTTTTTTGCTGCAAAAGAGAGAAATGCAAAAACGTCGGCAACGCGAGTATGAAAACTATATTCATGACCGGCGCGAATTGAAAGCGGCAATTCTTGACCGAAAAATTCGCTCGGCCTCAATTCGGCAGGCGCCTAAACGAATGGGAAATTCGGAAGCCCGGCTGCATAAAATGGGTGACCAGAAGGCAAAGGCCAGTCTTGACAGGGCTGTCAAAGCGGCTGAGACGCGGTTGGAAAGATTGGCTGTTAAAGAAAAACCGCGGGAAAAGCATCCGGCAAAGTTTGATTGGCGCCGCCCCGACAGTTTTTACAGCAAAGAAGTTGTCCGGGGTATTCAGGTGAATTGCTCTTTCGGGCAGCGGACACTGTTGCAGGAAGCTGATTTTCTGCTTTTGAACGGACAAAGAGTTGCTTTGGTTGGGCCTAATGGCTGTGGAAAGACTACGCTGCTGAAGATGATTCTGACGGGCAATGCGTCAATCCAAGTAGCAGCTAAAGCACGAATCGGCTATTTTGCTCAAGGCATGGATGATCTCGACCTAGAGCGGTCTATTCTGGAAAATGTGATGAGTACTAGTTGTTGGGAAGAAGAGCAGGTCCGATTGATATTGGCCCGATTGTTGTTTTGCCGTGAAGATGTGTTTAAACCGGTGTCCATAATGAGCGGGGGGGAAAGGACCCGGGTAAGTTTGGCCAAATTGCTTGTTGGTGAAGCAAACGTGTTGTTTTTGGATGAACCGACCAATTATCTCGATTTGCCTTCGTTGGAGGCTTTGGAAGAGGTATTATCCGAATATCAGGGAACATTGTTGTTTGCATCCCATGACCGTCAGTTTGTTGACAAGGTTGCGACGCATCTGTTGCTGTTCGAGACGGGAAAACTTCATTGTTTTGCGGGAAACTACAGCCGGTATCTTGCTGGCACTAAAGAAGAAACGCCGAACGAGGACAAAGAAACCCAAATGATCTTGAAACATAGGCGCTCGGAAATCCTTAGCCGATTATCGGTGACAAAGGACAAGACGGA
>CAZSRN010000349.1:0-1702 GCA_964609115.1 uncultured Veillonellaceae bacterium
GTGCATCGTTGATTCCATCACCGACCATGCCGACGATTTTGCCTTCCTTCTTCAGCGCCGCCACTTTTTCGGCCTTGTGTTCCGGCAAGACTTCCGCGAGCACATTTTTGATGCCGATGCTGTTTGCAATGGCTTGCGCCGCACGTGCATTGTCGCCCGTGATCATCCATACTTCAATGCCGAGCTTCTGCAGGGCAGCAATAGCTTGGGGCGAGTTCTCTTTTATCGTGTCGGCCACAGCGATCAAACCGACCGGCTTATTCTCTACGGCTACCAGCATAACGGTTTTTCCCTGTTGTTCCAGACGTTCCATGTCAGGACCGGCAGGCGCAAAATCAACATGGTTTTCTTGCAGTAGTTTGCGGGTTCCGACAAGGATCTGCTGCTGATGAAGGACAGCTTTTACTCCCTGACCGGGAATGGCGGCGAATGTTTCCGGATCGGCCAACGTTAGATTCTGCTGCTGCGCCTGTTTTACGATGGCCTGCGCCAACGGATGCTCGGATTTTGTTTCCACCTGTGCCGCCAGTTGAAGCAGCTCGGTTGCAGAGAGACCTGTAAACGGGAGAACATCAGTGACTGCCGGCTGGCCTTTTGTAATGGTGCCGGTCTTATCCAACACAATGGCGGTCAGGCGATGCGCATTTTCCAGATGAGCGGCGCTGCGGATCAGGATGCCGCTTTCGGCACCCTTGCCTGTACCCACCATGATGGAAGTGGGAGTAGCCAGCCCAAGCGCGCAGGGGCAGGCAATCACCAGCACTGCTGTAAAATTGACCAACGCCCGGGAGAAATTTCCCGGATCAAGGAGAAAATACCAACCCAGAAAGGTCAAAACCGCCAGCAGGACGACCGTGGGAACGAAATAACCGGATACAATATCTGCAAAACGCTGAATCGGTGCTTTGGAACCCTGGGCATCCTCCACGATTCGGACGATTTGCGCCAGCGCAGTATCTTTGCCGACTTTGGTGGCTGTAAATTTGAATGAGCCCAATTTGTTGAGAGTCGCGCCGACAACAGCATCACCGGCTTTTTTGTCGACAGGCAGGCTTTCGCCGGTAAGCATGGATTCATCCAGAGTCGAGTCGCCTTCCAGAATGATGCCGTCCACCGGAACTTTTTCGCCGGGGCGGACCACGATGATCTCGCCGACCTGTACGGTATCGATGGGAATATCCTGCTCGGCGCCGTTCCGAATGACCCGGGCTGTTTTAGGCTGCAGTCCCATCAAGGCCTTAATGGCCTCGGAGGTTCGCCCCTTGGCGACAGCCTCCAACAGCTTGCCCAAAATAATGAGCGTGATGAGAATGGCCGAGGTTTCAAAATATAAATGAGGGTCGCCGGTTAACAGATTTGCGATGCTGAAAAAATAAGCGGCAGAGGTTCCCAAAGCGACCAATACATCCATATTGGCGCTGCCGTTTCGCAATGCGTTCCAGGCTCCCCTGTAAAATGGCCAGCCGGCAATGAACTGAACCGGTGTAGCCAGGACTAGCTGGACAGTGGGATTCATCAACAATTTTCCGAATTGGGTCATAAAACCAAGGGTATGCAGAATCATGCCCAAAAGCAGAGGAAAGGAAAGAGTGGCCGACAGAAGCAGGCGCAACTTTTGAGCACGGACTTCTGATTGCCGCAACTGTTTTTCCCTGTCGGACGCACCGGCATCGGCCAAATTATGAGCTTCATAACCCAATAT
>CAZSRN010000349.1:1712-2248 GCA_964609115.1 uncultured Veillonellaceae bacterium
AAAGAATTACCAGGCTACTTTTACTGCTCAGTTACTTTATCCTGAAGTTGCTGAAAGCTCAGTTCTTGAGCGTTGTATTCGACAGTTGCCTGCTCCGTAGCCAGATTGACAGTCGCATGAAAGACTTCCGGCATGCCGTTTAACGCCTTTTCAATTCGGGCAGAACAGGCGGCGCAACTCATTCCGGTAATTTTGAACTGCACTTTGTCGGTGATTACTTGGTATCCCAGATCGGAGACTTTGGCAGCAAGGGCGCTTACGCTGATTTGCGCCGGATCATAAGCGACACTGGCAGTTTCGGCGGCAAAATTGACAGTTGCTTTTTCCACGCCGGGAAGTTTTCCCAACCCTTTTTCAATGCGGGATGCGCAAACAGCGCAGGTCATGCCGATGATCTTCAGAGTGCTGGAACGGAGAGCTTTATTTGTTGTTTCGGTTGCCAAGCGGATCCCCTCCTTTGTTCAGGGAAAATAGCGGTTGTTATTGTGCACAGAATGATCGGCAGCGGGGTATGAGACCGCTGTCGATTCCGTTTT
>CAZSRN010000350.1:0-2239 GCA_964609115.1 uncultured Veillonellaceae bacterium
CGGTAATCGGAAAAGTATAAGTCCGGCCGAGTTGAACCGGTCGGACTTTTTCATTGTGATTTGGTTCCCTGCGATTGCGGGACATAAACAGCGTACCTCTCTTACTTTCCGGTGAGCTTTTCTTTGAGAATTCGATTCACCAGTTCCGGATTGGCCCGACCTTTGGTTTGTCGCATAATCTGCCCCACCAAAAATCCAATGGCTTTTTCCTTGCCGGCGTTAAAATCGGCCACAGACTGTGGAGAAGCTGCGATCACCGCTTCGACGATGCTGCCGAGTTCTCCCTCGTCGCTCATCTGTACCAGTCCCTGCTCCTTGATGATCACCCCGGCCGCTTTGCCTTCAGTCCACATGGACTCAAATACCGACTTGGCGATTTTGCCGGAAATCGTGCCTTTTTCGATCAAGGCGATCATTTCCGCCAGATTCGCCGGTGGCACCGGACAGCTCCGGATATCCAGCGAACAGGCGTTCAGATGCTTCAATACTTCACCCATCAGCCAGTTGGCTGCGGCCTTGGCCTCCACTCCCGCGGCGATCAACGCATCATAATAATCAGCCATGGGTCGTGTCGATGTAATAATTTCAGCGTCATAGGCGGACAACCCCTGGTTTTTCATCAACCGTCCTTTACGAGCTTCCGGCAGTTCCGGCAAAGCTTGGCGAATCGATTCAACCCAGGCCGGATCGACTACAATCGGCACTAGGTCGGGTTCCGGAAAGTAGCGGTAATCCTGAGCCTGTTCCTTGTTTCTCATAGACAGCGTCACACCGCGCGTATCGTCCCAAGTGCGGGTTTCCTGAATAATTCGTCCACCTTCCGTCAGGACTTCCTCCTGCCGTTCCTGTTCATACTCCAGCGCCCGTTGTACTGCTTTGAATGAGTTCACGTTCTTGATTTCGGCTTTGGTGCCGAATTTTTCCTGCCCGACCGGACGCAGGGAAATATTGGCGTCGCACCGCAGGCTGCCTTCTTCCATCTTGCAGTCGGATACGTCGATATAACTCAGGATACTTTTGATTTTTTCCAGATAGGCCTTGGCCTCTTCCGGCGTCCGGATGTCCGGTTCTGAAACAATCTCCAGCAGAGGAACTCCCGTCCGGTTGTAATCCACCAACGCATATTCAGAGTTGGAGATGGTCCCCGAGTGAACCAGTTTGCCTGCATCTTCTTCCATGTGAACGCGGGTTATACCAATTCGTTTGGTTTCTCCGCCAACCTCAATGTCCAGATATCCATTTTCGCAGATCGGCAAATCGTACTGCGACGTCTGAAAGTTTTTGGGCAGATCCGGATAATAATAATTTTTTCGGTCAAATTTACTGTAGGGAGAAATCTTGCAATTTAAAGCAATTCCCGTGCGAATGGCAAATTCCAGAACTTTTTCGTTTAATACCGGCAACACTCCCGGCAATCCGAGACAAACCGGACAAACATGCGTATTTTGTTCACCGCCGAATTCCGTGGTGCACCCGCAAAAAATCTTGGAAGCCGTTTTCAGTTCCGTGTGCACTTCCAACCCAATAACCGTTTCAAATTGCATGATCAGTCCACCTCCCGGATCGAAGCCGTCTGTCTGTGGTAATCGTGCGCCTGTTCAAATTCGTAAGCCACTTGCAGTATTTTTTCTTCCGACAGATGCGGCCCGATGATCTGCATGCCAATCGGTAATCCGCCGGAAAAACCGCACGGCAATGATAAAGCCGGAACCCCTGCCAAATTAATTGGAATGGTACAAACGTCCATGAGGTACATGGCCAGAGGGTCTTCCATTTTTTCTCCGATTCGGAAGGCCGTGGTCGGAGCCGTGGGCGCAATCAGCACGTCTACTTGTTCAAACGCCCGATCGAAGTCCTGTTTGATCAGGGTCCGCACCTTCAGCGCTTTGAGGTAGTAAGCATCATAATAGCCGGAACTCAACGCATAGGTCCCGAGCATGATGCGCCGCTGGACTTCCGGCCCAAACCCTTCGGCGCGCGAGCGCTTGTACATCGAAACAATATCGGCGCCTTCGCCGCGATGGCCAAATCCAACGCCGTCATAACGTCCCAGGTTCGAACTGGCTTCTGCCGTAGCGATCAGATAATATGCCGCCAATGCATACTGGGTGTGCGGCATCGACACCTCGACCAGCTGCGCGCCCATGGCGACAAGTTCATCAATGGATCGTCTGATTGCCGCTTCCACGTCCGGCTGCATCCCCGGCATAAAATATTCGCGCGGCAATCCAATTTTCAG
>CAZSRN010000351.1:0-2227 GCA_964609115.1 uncultured Veillonellaceae bacterium
AACCGAATTTTGTGTGCAATTTGCGCCAGAAATTTTCCAGCTCATTGCGGATGACCATGCCTTTCGCATGAAAGAACGGGAAGCCCGGACCCTCTTCCTGAATACTGAACAGATCCAGTTCCCTGCCGAGTTTACGGTGATCACGCAGCGCCGCTTCCTCCAGCATATGCAGATATGCGTCCAGGTCGGCCTTTTTCTCAAAAGCGGTGCCATAAATTCGTTGCAACATCTTGTTTTTCTCGTTGCCGCGCCAGTAGGCTCCAGCCAAACTTTGCAGCTTCAATGCCTTGATGCGTCCGGTAGACGGCAGATGCGGCCCGGCGCACAGGTCGGTAAAATCACCCTGGGTATATAGAGAAATCACAGCATCTTCCGGCAAATCCCGGATTAGTTCCACTTTGTAATGCTGTCCTTTTGACTCAAAAAACCGAATCGCATCTTCCCGGCTCATTTCCTGACGTACGATGGGCAAATCCTGTTTAATGATCTTTTCCATTTCGGCTTCAATTTTTGCTAAATCTTCCGGCACGAAAGTATGTTCCGTATCGATGTCATAATAGAAACCATTCGCAATCCACGGCCCGATGCCGAATTGGACCGTATCACCGAACAAATGTTGCACTGCCTGCGCCATGATATGGGAAGCGCTGTGGCGCAAAGCATCCAGCCCTTCCTGTGTGTCGGACCCCACAAATTCGACCGTTGCGTCTTTTTCAAGGGTTCGCGCCAAATCAATCACTTTGCCGTCAACCTTGGCGGCCAGCGCCGACTTGGCCAGCGATCGGCTGAGTGATGCCGCCAGTTCCAGTAAAGTGATTCCTTTGTTCACTTCTTTTACCGAACCATCTTTCAACGTAATCTTAATTTGTTCCATCTTATATTCCTCCTCATTCCGTAGCCATTTCAACAAAAATAAAAAACTCTCATCCCAACAACGGGACGAGAGTCTATCTCGCGGTTCCACCCCACTTGACGCGCCAGGCGTCCGGCTTATGTCCCTGTAACGGAGGATATCCGGTTGGACTTACTCAAAATTCAGTCCGACAGTTTGGAGGGGGTAAGTGGTCACGTCCTGCCCAAAGACGCTTCCAGCCATGGCGTCTTCTCTCTGTGAACGGTTCTCGTGACTCTCAGGTCCTCCGCATTACCGATAGCCATAATGTATCTATAAAAAATTATATGCTTGAATCTGTCTTCTGTCAATGAACAGGATCACATTTGCCGCATGGCCCCCCGCATGCCTCCCTGCGGCATGAGAGTCGCAATCAGACCTGCCGTGCTGGTCGGCCAAACCGGAGGACGATTGAGCACTGTCGGTCCCTGCTCATCCATATCCGACTGTTTCAAAAAGCGCCCCTGGCGAATGGCTGCGCGGGCGCGGCCCTCAATCTGCGTGGCCAAAGCGGCTACCGCCACATCCTGTCCGGAAGGGTCAGCCGGAGCCAACGCCGCGCGTCTCACAATTTCCATGTTATGCGCCGTCTCTTCCGGTGTTTTGCCTTCCGGAGCCTGGATGGGAACTTCTCCCCCACTGACATACATTCTCCCGTCCGGGCCTTTGGAATAAACATAAGTAACCCCACCGGCGAAGGCCCCGCCTGCGCTCATGTGTGCGGCCTCATGCGTGCGAATTTTTTCTTCTGTTTGTTTCAGCCTTGCTGCATCGCGTTGTATTCGCCATTCTTGCTGCTGCTTTTGTTTTGCTTCCATACGGGTCGCTTCTCGACGGGTTGCCGAATTCTCATACAAACTCTGGGCATCATCCTTATTATCCGCAAGCGTCCTGCCTTCATCCGAAATTTCGACCTCATACGCTGGTCCCGCTTCAATCGGATTTTGCGACTGCGAACTTGCCGATTGCCCAGCCGAATCAATGCGCTGTGTCTGGGAAAGCGCGTCGACTGAATTACCGGTTTGTTTGGCGCTGTATACTGATTTTTTCCCATCCGTGGATACTGCCGAAGCAGTATTTGAGTGAATGGCGGCCGCCATGACTCATTCCTCCAGTGAAAAGAGTATATAACTTTCCTATATTAATTATATCTTCTTTGATTATTCTGTCAAATTCTGTGTTTCATTGCGAATCCACCGGATTTATTTTTTCTGCAGGCGCGACAAAAGCAGAACAATCATCATCAAGGCAAGTCCGTTTGCCGTCATGGACCAGACCAATGGAATGCCCGCCCAGGATGCAGCCATAAACAAGAGTACGCCGATAAACATAAAT
>CAZSRN010000352.1:0-2226 GCA_964609115.1 uncultured Veillonellaceae bacterium
AAGTTAACGCAAGCACCGACAAAGCCGTAGTGGTTACGGCGCCGACATAATACCCGGCTCCGACCGCCAAACCTACTCCGGCAACAACCCATAAGCTGGCTGCGGTAGTAAGGCCTTTGATTGTCAATCCTTCCTTCATAATGGTTCCTGCGCCAAGAAAGCCGATGCCGCTAACAACCTGCGCCGCCAAACGAGCGGGATCGGCATTGGTCAATCCTTGAACGCCGGCATACAGTTTATAGGAAATCAGCATAATCAAACAAGAACCCAAACTGACCAAGAGATGCGTCCGCAATCCTGCAGACTTATGCCGTTGCTGTCTTTCCAGCCCTACAATGCCACCCAGAATCGCGGCGGCAATCAGACGCAAGATTTCTATCAGCTCTACCGGCATCTCATGCGCCTCCCTTCCGCCATAAATTGAATCTGTTTCTTTCCCGCATTATTTCTTATTGTCGGGGAAACGAAACCCTGTGGCGGCATAATAAACATATTCGGCAATATTGCCCGACCGATCAGCCACTCGTTCAATGTACCGTACTGCTGTGTGGAAATCCATCGCCAGTTCATTCGCATATTGCTTTATTGTCGCCATGGCAATAATATTTCGGAATAAATCTTTATTCAAACGATTAACCAGTGCGTCCCGCTTGGGAACCAGTATCGCTAATTCAGAATCATTTTTCTCATAGGCCTCCAACGCTTCGGACAGCATACTGACTGCTTCCCGGGCCATAATATCGACAGCCGGTTTCATAGATTCAATTGGTGACATATCTTCCTGCGCGAATTTTTTTTGAACCATTTTGGCAATATTATTCGCATAATCAGCAATCCGCTCAATTTCCGTAGCAATTTTGAGAGTCGAAACTAAAAAGCGCAGATCACCCGCCATGGGTTGTTGCGTAGCAATGCTAACGATACAACGGTCATCGATTTGCCGATAAATATCGTCCACTTCTTTTTCCAGACTACGCGCACGCGCGGCTATCTCCTGCTCATTGGAGATAAGAGCCTGTGCGGCAAATCTCACAGCTTCCACTGTTTTTTGGCCCATATCAAGGGTCAGGCGTTTTATACCGGTTAACTCTTCTGAGTACATTTTTCTCTCCATCACCGTCACCCTTTCCTGCACAATTCTCCCACAATACCAAGAAACATAAAAGCCCGGACGGGTGACAAAAAGCCACCAACATACCGGGAATTTCTCTTACATCTCTCTCCCCTAAATCTGCCGGGAATATGTTGCATATCTAAATATTTAAAATAATTATAACTTGGATTGATCAAGGCGTCAATTGCGGGATTTGTAATTGACGAAACGAATAAAGTGGCGATATACTAGTAACAGATTTAGCATACAATAGTAAAAAACAAATGCATTCGCAGGGATAGAGAAGTAGAGAACATCCCGGGATGTTTGCGTTGCATTACGCAAACTCCCGGTTTTTTTGTTACTGGAAATAAAAAGAGGTTTGGGGAGGATGTTGCACATGAGTAAAAGAAACATGAAATGCTCCAGTTTGTTTATCCTGTTGGTGTTTATTGTCTCGTTGGCGCTGGCGGGATGTGGCGGAAACACACCGGCCAAACCTGAAGCCAAAAAACCTTTGAAACTTACTTTATACTGTGGATTATTGGAAGAGCACATGGCAAAAGCGGTTCAGGAATTTCAAAAGGACACCGGCATTAAAGTGGAAGCCGTCCGCATGAGCTCCGGCGAAGTCTTGGGCCGAATTCGCGCTGAAAAAAGCAACCCGAAGGCCAGCGTCTGGTGGGGCGGTCCTGCCGATGCTTTTATTGCCGCCAAACAAGAGGGGCTGCTTGAAAAATATATATCCCCCAATGCTGCTAAAATTCCGGCCAAATTTAAAGATGCCGATGGGTTCTGGACAGGAATTTACGTCGGCTATCTTGGGTTCTCATCCAACGCAAAACTACTGAAAGAAAAAGGAATTCCCGTTCCTCAGACTTGGCAGGATTTATTGCGTCCGGAACTGAAGGGCCAGGTATCAATGGCAAACCCGGGTGCTTCCGGTACTGCTTACACCCTGCTTGCCACTATCGTTCAACTAATGGGAGAAGAAAAAGGCTTGGAATACATGAAGAAGTTGAACGAACAAATCAAAGTTTATCAAAAAACCGGCACAGCTCCCGCCCGCATGGCCGGGCAAGGGGAAGCAACCGTTGGTCTGACTTTCCTGCATGACGCCATTAAATATCAAG
>CAZSRN010000353.1:0-2198 GCA_964609115.1 uncultured Veillonellaceae bacterium
GGAAACATCTTCAATGCAAAGTTTCTGCTCCATCAAGCCGCTCCTCCCTTGCCCATCCACGGGAACAGACGTTGATACAGCCATTTAAACACAAGATCGATAATAATTCCGATCACACCGATCACAATAATACCGACAATAATATGCGAAGTCTTCAAAAAGCGTTGGGACTGCATGATCATGTATCCCAGACCGGAGCTGGCCGCAACGATCTCCGCCACCACCAGATATGTCCAGGCCCAACCGAAGGTGATCCGCAACGTATCCAGAATTCCCGGCATACTGGCCGGCAGGATAATGCGCCAAAATACGCTGCGTTTTGATACCCCCAATGTATAAGACGTGTCGATCAGTTCCTGCGACACGTTTTTTGTCACATCCATAACCATTAACGTCAGCTGAAAAAAAGTACCGAAAAAAATCACGGCGACTTTTTCGGATTCGCCGATGCCCAACCAAAGGATAAACAGCGGGATAAATGCCGATGCCGGCATATATCGGATAAACCCAAGAAAAGGTTCAAAAAAAGCTTCAAAGATTTTCAGACTGCCCATCAGAACTCCCAACGGCACACCAATCACAGCCGCCATCAAAAATCCCGATGAGACACGCAGCACACTGGCCGTAATATCTTTCATCAGGTCAAATTCGGTAAACAGCATAACAGCACCTGCAACAATAGCGTCCGGGGCAGGCAAAAAGAGCGGCGGCACCCAGCCGCTATAAGTCAACAGGGACCATACCAGCAAGAGCAGCACAAAAGCCAGTCCTGCCAGTAGCCAGTACAAGGAGCGGGAAATCTCCGCTTTGGGCGTAGCCCATTTATTTGCGGCCAAAAGCAATCACCATCCATTTAATTTCGCAGGCTTCCGGAAAACTTCCCGAGAGCCGGATGCCCAAAAAGAACAGGGCTGTGAAAACGGCATCAGACGCCTTTCCACAGCCCCGCCGCTGTTTATCGTCTTATTTTATCTTGGTAATGAAAGTACTGTCAATGACTTGCGAAACATCAGGAACCTTGGTCAAAATCTTTTGCCCGACGTAGAATTCACCGGCGATTTTAGCGACATCAAAGAGCGCGCCCGGTTTTTCCTTGGTGCCGAACAAAGCCAGATTGTCTTTTAAATTGTAGAACTGGATGGTCTTGTTGCCGGCGAGTGTTTCTTCCGGTTTTTCTTTCAAGACGCCAGCCATGATTTTGGCGGCTTCAGCAGGATTTTTTTGGATGAAGTCGGTCGCTTCGGAGAGAGCTGCGACTATTTTTTGCACCGCTTCAGGGTTGGCTTTCACAAAATCTTCATGCAGGGCCAGCACGTCAGCGATCAACGCAGGTGTATCTTTCGTAGTCGAGAGAATTATATTGCCTGCAGCGGCGGCCTTGGTAATATGCGGTTCCCAAGTCACTGCCGCGGGAACCTTGCCGGCCATCAACGCGCTGGCCGCTTCACTGGCTTTCATTTCAACCGCTTTAACATCTTCGTCCTTCATCCCGTTCTTTTTCAGCAGGGTCGACAGATAAAGGTGGGAAGCAGATCCCTTGTGGTAGGCAATTTCTTTTCCCTTCAAGTCAGCAATCGTCTTGATTCCGCTGGCTTTGGTTACGAGAAGTCCGTCAGCACCGGCTGACGCATCAAAGGCCCAGACAAATTTAATAGGAACGCCTTGCCCCAGCGCTGCAATCGAAACATCG
This sequence comes from uncultured Veillonellaceae bacterium, assembly GCA_964609115.1. Taxonomy (GTDB): domain Bacteria; phylum Bacillota; class Negativicutes; order UBA1444; family UBA1444; genus UBA1444. The sequence goes on from CAZSRN010000353.1 coordinate 1,691, forward strand.
ACCGAAGCAGCCATCCCCTGAATTTTTTTGGCAACGATAGATTGTTTGCGTGCGCCCACATCTTCGATGGATTGAATTTGAACATCAAGACCTTTTGCTTTAAACATTCCCTTGTCGGCAGCAACAAACAAAGCTCCATAACCGTTCCAAGGAGTATAGGCAATGATAATGGGCTCGGCTTTGGCCGGTTGCGCCGGTTTGGCAGGTTCGCTCTTGCCGCAGCCGACGGCAAAAGACACGACTAACAGGGTCACCAATAAGAGTGCGAGCGTTTTTTTCATGTTCTCACCTTTTCTTTCTTTATTGTACTAAAGCATAGAAATATATATTCTACCTGAAAGGTGATTTTCCTGCTGAGGAAAGAGAAATTTGTGAGCAATCAAATATTCTTTGTATTTTGATCCCGAACGGCTTCATTTCCCCTGCGTCAACTCTTCCGCTATGAGTTCCGCTTGTTTCAATACGGTTTCTGTCGCCAGCATCTGCATGTCCGGTGGATACCCATATT
>CAZSRN010000354.1:0-2194 GCA_964609115.1 uncultured Veillonellaceae bacterium
TTGGTGGGGTATACTGGTTTCGAACCAGTGACCTCTTGAATGTGAGTCAAGCGCTCTCCCGCTGAGCTAATACCCCAATGCGACAAAATTCGATTCGTTTTTCAAAGAGAGTGGCTGATTCAGACACTAGTGCTATTATAACTGGATTTAACTTGATTTTCAAGAGGATGTGCGGAAAGAAGCTGGAGTAAACCGTTACTGGGTCAATAACTGCGAACGGCAAGGCGGGCCTGTTGCGTTCGGGACCAAAATGAGAGGATATAGTTTACCGCAAAATAAATGGCGGCGATTGTAATGAAAATCGAAAAAACTTGTGCGGTGGTTCCGTATTTACCCAAGAGAATCATTCCTTTGCCCGTCAGTTCTTCTACGCCGACCGCCCACACAAAAGAAGTGTCTTTTATTACGGTGGTGAACTGAGAGACCAAAGGCGGCAAAATATTACGAAAGGTCTGCGGCAAAATAATATACCGGAGCGTCTGAAAATACGAGAAACCTTGGGAGCGTGCGGCCTCCCACTGTCCTTTGTGAATGGAGTTCAACCCGCCTCGAACGATTTCCGCCATGACGCCTGAAGTGAAGACCGTCATTGCCAAAATGCCCGAGTTGACCGGCGAAAGCGGCGTCATGAATCGGGCGGCTAAAATAAACAGCAATAGGGGCGTATTGCGGACCGATTCGATATAGATGGCTGCAACATGGCTATAGACAGGATGCTTCGAGTAACGGGCGACGCCCAAAAGAGTGCCGATCAGCACGCTGAAAATGATGGAAGCCGTAGCGATTTTCAGTGTTATGCATAAACCATCCAGTAAAAACAATAGTAGTTTTATGTCAAACAATTCTTGAATCACAAGACTACCTCCTGCTTCTTTTCCAGATGATGCGCGTAGGTTGCCAAGGGGTAGCACAGGGACAGATAGAGCAACCCGGTAACAATATACGCAGGAGCATAGTATAGATTGCCGCTGGACCATGAATCCGCCTGGTACATCAATTCGCCGCCGGCGACCATTGCCAGGACGGAAGTATTTTTGATCAAACTGACGGCTTGGTTTGTAATGGGCGGATATACAATGCGGCGGGCCTGGGGAAGAACAATGTGCTGCATGGCTTTCCAATAACCAAACCCTTGAGAATAAGCGGATTCAAGCTGCCCCCGGGGAATTGCCTGTATGCCGGAGCGAATGATTTCCGCAATATACGCGCCATGATATATCCCCACCCCCAGCACGCCAATCGAGAAAACCGGCAAATTGACGCCCAGATGCGGCAAGCCGTGATAAAAAAAGAAAATTTGAATGACCAACGGAGTATTTTGAATGAGTTCAACATAAATCCGATTGAGAATCCGCCCGGGGCGAGCCGGCGCCGCACCGGCGACGCCAAAAACCACACCCAGAAACAAAGCCAGAATCAAACCTAAACCGGCAATCAGAATGGTGGTAAGAAATCCTTCGGCAAAAGTTGACCAATCTTCAAACAAGGCCAGCCATTTAAAACCGGCTAAGGGGCCTGGCACTTATTTCAGTCCCCACTTTTTCATTAATTTATCCATTTCGCCTGATTTTTTCATTTCTTCAAAGGTGTCATTCGTCAACTTTGCCAAAGCGGTATTGGTTTTCTTGGTGGCGGCGCCATAAAGCTGGGGTGAATAACGATCCGGCAGGATTTCCACGGAATCTTCCATATATCCCATCAGGATAGCGACATCAATGCTGTAGACATCAATCCGTCCGGCATCCAAAGCTGTCTTGACTTCAGAGTAACTGCCGAATTCCAGAAAACTGACTTTCAAACCTGAAATTTTGTCAATTTCAGCCTGCAGCGCTTTGCGCGTGGTTGCACTCTGCGGCACGCCGATTCGTTTGCCGTTCATATCTTTCAGGCTTTTGAGGCCGGAAGATTTTTTCACCATCAGGCCCACACCGTCGGTGTAGTACGGGTCGGTAAAATTGTAACTCTTTTTCCGCTCTTCGGTGATGGTAAAGGTAGCGATTACGATATCCAGATCGCCGTTATCGAGAAGCGGGCCCCGTGTTTTGGCCACAACACCCTGCATTTCCACTTTGTTTTCATCCCCGAGGATTTTTTTGGCCAGTGCTTTTGCAAGGTCGATTTCAAAACCGTCAATCTTGCCTGTTTTGGGATCTTTGAAGCCAAATTTGGGAACATCGACTTTAACGCCGACTTT
>CAZSRN010000355.1:0-2182 GCA_964609115.1 uncultured Veillonellaceae bacterium
ACCGGTGCATGCTGTTTTGCAACACCCGCGAACGGGTCGATGCTTTAGCGGCTGAATTGAAAATGGGTCGCCTTTGGGGCCATCTGCACGGTGGCATGGAACAGCGGGAAAGACTGGATACGATGCAGAATTTCAAGCTCGGCGGATTTCGTTTTCTGATTGCAACCGATGTGGCGGCGCGCGGCATTCATGTGGACGCTGTTTCGCTGGTGATCAATGTGGATCTGCCGCCGGAGAATGAGAGCTATGTACATCGGATCGGCAGAACCGGGCGGGCGGGAAATGAGGGGGCGGCGGTGACGTTCATGACCCCTTCTGAGCGGAGCCGTATGGCGGAGCTGGAAGAATACCTCCAGTATAAAATTCCTTGCGGGGAGCGGCCCAATCTCGAAGAGGTTGAAAAAGGGAAAGCGATTTTCGAAGCTCAAACAAGGATGCCGGATTTTCCCGTTGATAAGAGCGAAATCATCGATCGGGAGATTACCCGGATTCGGATCAATGCCGGGAGAAAATCCAAAATGAGGCCGGGAGATATTCTAGGAGCCCTTACGGCGATAGAAGGAGTAAGCGCAGCGGATATCGGCGTCATTGATATTCAGGATACCTGTTCCTATGTAGAAATTCTGGGGGGCAAAGGGGAAAGGGTATTGGAAGCTCTTTCCCAAACAAAAATCAAGGGGAAGGTCCATGCGATGCGGATAATGGGTAGGAAAAGCAGGGAACGGAACTGATCATTCCCATACAAATTTTCCAACTGAAACAAGAAAATTATACGTTTGTATAGTATCTTTGTGAAAAAATTCAGTCTATAATAAAAATATACTCAAAATTATAGGGGAGCGTATACTTAAAAGTGAATGGAGGAGAGTTTTGTAACAAAATAAATGACTGATTATTCCAACTCATTGCAGGAAATCCTTTCTGCGTGAAGAATTCCATTAAAACAAAAAAGTAAAGATCGTATAAAAATGAGCGGGAGGAGGTCGCACACAGGTGCAGGAACGCTCTGAAGAAATGTCGCTGATTCTGCGGGAGCAAGAGATGCTGGATGCAGAAAAACTGAATTTTGAAGAGCTTTTCGAGCAGGCGCCGGTTGGGTGCGCCTTTTTAGGTCCCGATGGTCAAATTCGCCAGATCAATCCGGCGGGTGCGGCTTTGTTCGAGAAAACGCAGACGGAAATGATCGGTCTTTGGTTTGGCGCTTTTGTAACGGAAGCGGACCAAATGACATTCAATATATTTTTACAGAAAATCTTTCAAAATAGCGAGCCTGAACACTGCGAAATTGCCATAGCCGACCCCGGAAACCAATTGATGTTTTTGCAGATCAAGGGCATGGCGCTGGCGGACCGCCAGGAATGCCGCCTCATGTTTACCGACGTGACGGAGCGCCGGATTGTTCAGGATTCTTTAATGTTCAGCGAAGCCAAGTATCGGGCTCTTTTTGAGAATCTCAGCGTTGCATTCAGCTATCATCGGGTTTTGCTGGATGGGGATACCCAGGTGGAGGATTCCGTTATTATGGAAGCAAACTCCATGTATGCGTCGATGCTGGGGCAGCCTCTTTCCGCACTCATCAATCGTAAAAAGAGCGAAGTGGGCCTGTTTAGCCTGAATAACGATTTTGACTGGAAATCCCTGTATCAACGGGGGATTTCGGCAGGGCAGCCCATGACTTTTGAATACTATTCCGAGTCTCTTCAACGTTGGTTTCTCATTACCGCGTTTGTCCCTTCATTACATCATTTGGCGTTCATTTATCTGGATACGACGGAAACAAAGAAACAGAAACAGATCCTGATCGACAGTGAAAAAAGGTATCGTTCACTGGTGCGGGAAGCCAATGCGATTATTATGATTTTGAATGGCCGCGGTGAAATATCGTTTATGAACGAATATGGGCTGGCTTTTTTTGGCTATCGCAGCGAGGATTTGATGGGAAAAAGCGTACTGGGAACGATTATTCGCATGGATTCCCTGAAAGCCAGAAGTCAGCCGGTGCTTTTCAAGATTTTTCAGAAGAAAATCAAGCAGAATCATCGGGGACTGGTGGAAAGCCTTACCTGCGCCGGCCAACGAGTGCTCGTGGACTGGACGGTACAGGAATGTCAGGACTTTACCGGAGATGAAGCCCGCTGGGTTGCGGTCGGAATTGACGCCATCGACCCCAAACGGTCTCAGC
>CAZSRN010000356.1:0-2172 GCA_964609115.1 uncultured Veillonellaceae bacterium
CTTAAATGAACGCCCGACAGCGAGTAGGGCAGGCAGTTTGGCGGACAGTTCCCCTTTTGGGGCCGTAAGTCCATATAGCATATAGCCCATGCCAATTCCACCGCCAGGGGCATTGCGAAATTCCGGCGACGGTACTGTGGTGATGGCCAACAGACCTTCTCCCAATTGATTGTCTTGCACAAAAAGGATACGGATAATGGCAGTTTGGGTGTCTATATATTCCAAGGCCTTTTTTTGCGGATAAACAGCAATCGGCTCGACAACGCGCAGCCCGGGACGATCTGGCATATAGCCGCGCATGAGCTTCATCTGGAAAATTTGGGGCAGAAAACGAACATAATTTTCCGGAGTTATTGGCTGTACTACCGGCATATCCAGACGATTTAAACTTTGGCCGCTAAAAGTTTCATACTGCATATCGCTGGACTTTTGCTCCTGCGTCATATAAACTGGGCCGAACCGGGGAAAGAAAAAAAACTGTTGCAATGGATCTTTGGGGTTTCGCAAGAACAGGGCCAGAGTGTCGCATTCGCCGGTTTGCGATAAAAGCCAGTCAGCCGGTTTTTCCCAAGTGAATGGAATGGGGGGAACTTCAGGCTTGGCAGGTTTGGCGGAAGATTTTTTTGCGGAGGCAACGGAAAATCCTGCGGCGAAAAAGGCAAAACAGATCAAAACTAGGAGAACATGAAATGAATGCTTGTTTTTCAACATTTTTAAGATCACTCCTTGATAATGGTAGGCCCGAGGAATTCGGCGATTTTTTCAAAAACAATTTCGCGCTCAATGTCTACCGTGATGACATGCCCGGATTTTTCGAGCCAAAATAGTTCTTTGCAAGGGGTTTTTAGATGATCAAAAATATATGTAGCGCTTTCCGGGCGTACAGTGTGCTCTCCATGGGACTGGACCAACAGTGCGGGACACTGAATATGGGGAATATCTTCCTGAACGCATTGGATAAGGTCCAGCATACTGGATAGACTGGACAACGGGATGCGGTTATAGCCAACGTAATAACAGGGATCAATGTCATAATCTCTGCGTTTTTTTCGGATGAAGCGGCGAAAAGCTCGATAAAACGGGAGCAGGGGGAGGCGGCGCGCCGTCAGGAAAATCGGCGTACTGAGAGCGGCAACCCGAGTTAGGGAATATTCTGCGGCTAGCTTCAACGCTAGCAGCCCCCCCATGGACAAGCCGACCACATTAATTTCGTCGCAAAATCCACGCAGCAGGAGATAGCCGTCAATTGCGGCGCCATACCAATGGCGCCAGGTGGTGGTTTCCATGTCCGTGACATCGGTTCCGTGGCCGGGTAAGCGGATAGCTAGGACGGAGAATCCTTTTTTATGCAAGGATTCTCCCAGTAGTCTCATTTCGGCAGGCGTTCCAGTGAAGCCATGAATTAATAAAATGCCGCGAGAGCCGCCTTTTAGAAAAAACGGTTCGGCTCCGGCCATAATTTGCAGGGATTCCATAATAACCGATCTCCTTTATGTTTTCCATGTAAGCATTCCACGAACAGGTGCACAAACCCTGCATAAAGTATAGTATAATACATTACATTAAAGAACGCATGCGGGAGGTAGCGAATGGCAAGACCATTATATGTAATAGGGCATCGCAACCCGGATACGGACTCGATTTGTTCCGCGATCGGGTATGCTCATTTGAAGCAGTCACTGGGAGAACCGGCAGTAGCGGCCCGAGCGGGAAAACTGAATGCGGAAACCCGTTTTGTATTGGAACGTTTTGGGGTGGAAGCGCCGGTTTTGATTTCTGACTTATACCCACGCGCACGCGATATTATGTCGCCGGTTCCGGTAACCATCCGACCGGAACAGACGCTCAAGGAATTGGGGCAGTTGATGCGGGACAGTAACGGAAAATCAGCGGCTGTGGTTGATGAAAAAGACACTTTATTGGGGATTGTATCTCTGGGGGATTTGGCGCGCCGCTATTTTGAAGAACTGGAGATGCCGGATCTGGTATCGGCCGGTGTGACTTTTAGAGGAATTCTGGCTGTGTTGGACGGACAAATTGAGGTGGCAGGGGAACTTGATCGAACGGTAAGAGGGAAAATTTGGATAGCTGCAGCCAAAGCGGCGACTTTTCGAAAACTAATCGGGCCGGGAGATATTGCCTTGGCGGGCGATCGGGAAGAGGCCCAGCTGA
>CAZSRN010000357.1:0-2155 GCA_964609115.1 uncultured Veillonellaceae bacterium
TTTTCATGATGTCCAGAAACGTACCAATGCAGGAATAGAATTATTGCGGCAGCGGCATGACGGTGAGTGCATAGCGGTAGTAACCCACGGAGGCGCTATCCGGACGATTCTATGCTCGGCGCTGGGGATTCATTTGGATAGTTTATGGCGCTTCCGGCAGGACAACACGGCGGTCAACATTGTCGAGTATGAAGAGAGACAGAATATCTTGCGGCTTGTCAATGATGCGCATCATATCTATAATCGTGAATCACTTGACCCCAAACAACAACCCGTTTACAATATAAATAAGAAATTTTAACGGATAGAGGCTACAAATTATGGACACGACTGATCAGATCCATGCGATGCTGCAGTTGAAGGTTTGGGCTGTAATTGGGGCGACCGACAATAAAGAAAAATTTGGTCACAAAATTTTTAAACTGCTGAAAAATGCAGGCTATAAAGTTTTTCCCGTCAATCCCGGCATAAAATCCGTACTGGGTGAACCCTGTTATGCTTCACTTTCGGATTTGCCGGTGAAACCGGATGCGGTAAATTTTGTTGTTCCGCCCCAAGTGGGGGAGCCTATTATTACAGAATGTTCGACGTTGGGAATAAAAAATGTCTGGCTTCAACCCGGCGCCAACGGCGACAATGTGGTGAATGCCGCCAAAACTGCAGGACTGAATGTTATTCATAAATCCTGCATTATGGTTGAGGTTCGCAAGCAAGATCCATATCTGTAAATAAACAGAGTCATGATTATGGGGCATCGGCCTCACACAAGGAGGAAATGAAGAATGGCAAAAGTTGAAATGATTAACAAAGACAATTTCAAAGAAATGGTGTTGGAGGCTTCTCAACCGGTTCTGGTGGACTTTTTTGCCAATTGGTGCGGTCATTGTCAGCGCCTGCTGCCGCTATTAGATGAAGTGGCGGTGGATATGGAAGGGAAAATCAGTGTCTTGAAAGTCAACGTGGATGAAAACCGTGAATTGGCGGAAAAATTTGAGGTCAAGGGACTTCCTACCATGGTATTGTTCAAGGCAGGAAGCGAACTGGATCGTTTAATCGGGTTTATGCCAAAGGACAAAATCATCGAAAAGGTCAATGCCAAATTATAATCAAAAGGATAATTGTTGTGATGCGGTCGGTTGGCTTGAGATGAAAATGAAAAATCCCGGATGATTTTATATCATCCGGGATTTTTGCTTTCAAAACACTTATTCGACAGATTTGTTCAGGTCGGCAATGAGATCATCCACAATAATTCCGTGAGCTAATGCTCCCTGCTCGATATTTTCGAAGCGGGCAGCAATGCAACCCAAGCAACCCATTCCAAAGTTCCGAAAAACTTCAGCGGTTTGCGGGTATTTTTGCACTACATCAATAATGCTCATGCTTTTTTCGATGGTCGCCATGGACAACACCTCCTACTATTCATATATAGTATAACATAGCAAAGAATAATCTGTCGTGGTGGATTTTTTGGTTTTCCTGCAGTAAAATAACCCTATTGAATAAGTGTTGGAATAGTGTCTGTTATAGAGGAGCGGAAGACATGACGGCAGCTTTGGATCGAGTGAGAAAAGCAATTGAAGCCTATCCGGATTTGAAAATCATATTATTTGATGAAAGCACCCATACGTCGGAGCTTGCGGCGCGGACCGTCGGAGTTTCTGTGGCCCAGATTGCAAAAACCTTAATGTTTTTGGCGGATGGGAAGCCTGTTTTGGTTGTAACTTGCGGTGACCGCAAAATAGATGCAAAAAAGCTCGGCAAAACGTTGGGCGCAAAAAAAGTTCGTTTTGCTGATGCGGAAAGTGTATTTCAAGCCACCGGTTTTGAACCCGGCGGTGTTTGCCCGTTCGGCGTGGATGCCTCGGTGGAGATTTGTATGGACCAAAGCCTTTATGATTATGATGTGGTATATGCAGCCGCCGGCACTGCAAATTCAGCATTACCCGTTGCGCCGGAACGCTTGCGGGAAATTATCAACGCTCGAATTGTGGATACGGCGATATAGGACTTAAGTCCTAACTTTAAAAAAATCTTTAATCCTTCAATTATTTTGAAGGATTTTTTTTGTTGTTTTAGAATTATAATAGCATAAAGTGGTTTGTTGTGGTGTAATGTGGTGGACTCGAACGCAAAGGGGGTGAATAAATGTGTT
>CAZSRN010000358.1:0-2144 GCA_964609115.1 uncultured Veillonellaceae bacterium
ATTTCCGTAACCCCTGAGATAATCGACTGTGCCAATCCCAGGTTCGTTTCAGATTTAATAAGTTTGACGTTTTTGCACCATGATTTTTCCTGAACTATAGATCGTACTTCTTGAATCTTTTCTATTTCTGCTTGCGACGGGAGGAACAGTTTGGGCGGCCACCGAGAGTTGGGTTACCGATATGAAAACTGGAGTTAAGGTCGGCATGGTCTCGTCCTCGGGATATTATACGCTAATTGCCGCCGCCTGGTCCGGCCCGGCAGTCGACGGCAAGGCGGAAGGTAAAGGGAATATCGAATTGACCCTCCGGGGTACAGATGGAAAAAATGTACAGGGTCAGGGTGAAGCGGAGATGCGTGCCGGGTTGATGGACGGTAAAGCAACGATAAAATGGTCCGATGGAGATTTTATCGATGGTTATTATAAAGCCGGACTGTTGGAAAAAGGACTCTACCGCAATGCCGACGGTCGATCCTACGAAGGCCCCTTCAAGAATGGCCAACCTGACGGGTATGGAGTCGGAAAAAACTCGGAGGGAAAAATCATCCATGACGGAGAGTGGAAGAACGGACAGCCGGTGATTCCGCTCAAAGCGGACAAGGTGCTCGGCATTCCATGGGACGCGACAGATGAACAGTCCAAGAAGATCCTCCTTCAGAGACCCAATACCAAAGCCTATTCATTTATGAACGGCAAAGATGCCAACGACCGATGGAATGGCTATTCCGGTCCCTTTGCCGACTTCAATGATGCGGAGATATTTGTTCATTTCTATCAGGACAAGATGTGGATGGTGCAAATTTCGTGGCCCTTAAAAGAAGATCAGGTCTTCGACCGTTTCAATACAGTAAAGCAGGGGCTAACGGAGCGATATGGCACTCCCGCATCTGAAAAGGGAAAGTATCTGGATTCGTTGGTGCTTTGGGATTTGGGCGGCGCAGGCCGTGGGTACACCGTGAATGTGCAGATTAGAAAAAACACCATTAGGTACATTGCTTCGGTTGACCCGGCAAAAACCCACCCGTTCCGCGTGTTTATAACATATTATAACCAGTCGGTTGCGGACTTGATGAATTCGGGCGGTTCCGGCAAGACGGGCGGCGGCAGCAAGGATTATTGACGATGGGTGCGTTGCGATTAATTCTGTTTGGAGTATGCCTGCTGATGTGGATGCCCACACATTGTATGGCGGCGGCTTGGCTTGACGTGACATTTGATCGGGAAGTCCCCGAGCCGACGCGTGCGAATGTCGGGCGCGTGGTCGATACAACCGGTGAACTGTTGAGCAAATACAAAGTGGTCCTGCGCGAACCTGTCCAAATTATCATCACTGCCGATACGGAAAGTTACATCCAAGCCATGATGTTTTATCTCAAGGAAACACGTCCTGTAGCCGAACAGAAAGCTGCATACAGCGCCGGTATCAGCAGTGGTTCAAAGCCTCTTATCATCGTGAAGGGAACCCCTGCACTGAACCGGGAGCCGCAAGAGGCCTTTCGCGTAATTCCCCACGAGGTGTTTCATCAAGTGCAACGGCAGTATGGCCGGACCAAAACGGTGAACTGGTTGATGGAAGGCGCACCGGAGGTGTTTCAGCTGATCGCCCGGGAAACGGCGGGATTTGGCCGGATAAGTGATTATCTGCACCAGATGGAACAAAAAGTTCGCAGGGCGCCTGCCATTCCGGATGCGCGGGAGATTGCCACCGACAACTATGCGGCTTGGTCTGCCATGGTCCAAAAAGAGATGCCGGTTTATGCGATGGCGGTGCTCATGACGGATCGCTTGTCTCAAGACAACGGATTCGAGAACATTATCTTCTTCTATCAGCTGCTACATATGGGAACGAATCGGGACAAAGCGTTTCAAACCGCTTTTCGAGTGCCAATGTCATGGTTTTTGGCCGACATGAACACTTACTTCGATAATTTGCGCAGCGGTCGGTAAACTTCAATGCTTTTGGCTAGTCTCAATATAAAGGCTTCCAACCATAAACGGTCGGAAGCTTTTATATTGAGACTGCATCATTTGAATTGACTGTCATTCTATGTTTACGACGTTTCCTTTTTCAGGTTTCAACGCTTTGGGAACGGTCAAGTCCTAATTTGTGTGTAAAATCCCCGGTAGTCATTTAAGAACTACAT
>CAZSRN010000359.1:0-2116 GCA_964609115.1 uncultured Veillonellaceae bacterium
TTTCCCTCCGTTTTACAAATCCTTCGATCATCAAATCGCTTCCTATAGTGCGTACTGTCAAGTCCTCCAGCTCCACCGCATCTGACAGCCGGTCACTGCCCTGCCCTCCATAAGGTCCGGGAGCGCCGGCGCCGCCGATAATTTTGGGAGCAACGAACATCACGACTTTATCCACATAATTGCCGAAAAGAAAGGAAGAATTCAACGTGCCGCCGGCTTCCACCATAACACTGGTCAAGCAACGCCGACCCAGCTCACGCAGCAGACTGCCCAAATTCAACTGTTCATTAGTTTCCTGAATTCGCAGAATTTCCATGCCGTGCTCCGCCAGTTTTTCGACTCTTTCTTGCGGCGCATTGACCGACACCGCAATTAGGGTCGGCGCTTTACCGTCTGTCACCAATTTGGCAGTCGACGGGGTTCGCGCCAATCGGTCAACCACCACTCTGACCGGCGATTTTCCGCCTTCCGGCAATCGTGTCGTCAATTCAGGGTCATCAGCCAGTACCGTGCCGATTCCAGTAATAATGGCATCAGCGCGGTCACGCATCCGATGTACTTCCAATCGGGACTCTTCGCAGGTAATCCAGCGAGAATTTCCTGTTGCCGTAGCAATTTTTCCATCAAGGCTGATGCCATTCTTGAGAGTAACAAATGGCAGGTGGCAGGTAATCCACTTTATGAACGGAGCATTCAGTTGGGCAGCTTCCTCGGCCAATACGCCCGTTTCAACAATAACCCCACGGGTACGCAAGGTTTCAACGCCGCAACCGGCAACCAAAGGGTTGGGATCGACCATGGCCACCACAACACGACGAATTCCGGCAGCGAGAATGGCTTCCGTGCACGGACCGGTTCGTCCCTGATGGCAGCACGGCTCCAACGTAACATATATTGTCGCGTTTTGTGCAGCATTCCCTGCATCGGCTAGGGCATGTATTTCCGCATGGGCAGTGCCTGCTTTTTGATGCCAGCCGCGTCCCACGATTTGATCATCTTTGACAATAACTGCACCCACGACAGGATTGGGGCTGGTCCGTCCCCGACCGAGCCGAGCCAGCGCAAGAGCTTCCTTCATATACTGTTCATCACGAAGATTCATATACGCGCCTCCCCAAAAAACAAAATCCCAAAGACGAATCTTTGGGAAAATAAACTATAGACCTATTACAGGCCAATATGTATGCCTTTTCCCATCCAGACTGTACTGTCGGCTCCGGAATTTAACCGGATCAACCTTTCGGCTCGCGGGCTTTACCGCCGGTCAGGAATTGAAAGATAACTCTTTCTCACCTTGCCCCAAAGGCCTTATTCAATTGTGATCTATAAATAGCTTACCACTGGAACTCATGAAATGCAAGTTGCTGTTCCTGAATTAGAGAATCCTTTCAATTCACAAATTCATTGGTTTCCAGATTGTACTTTACAAGGTCGCGTGAATCGGGAGGCGCTCCTTCTTGTTTAACTCGGACATTGCCTTTAAATTCAGCAATTTTTGATTTCCAATTGTAATCCACCTTGTCGGCAGTGATCTGTAGATTGGACCGTTGAAAATCCGTATCTCCGTCAATCATGGCAATACTTTTATTAAATATGACATAGACATTTTTCCCCTTAAAGGTCACATCATCCTGTTTTAAAAACCATCCGCCGTTGCCGAAAAACTCCAGGGTTGAAAGTTTGACCAACGCTTTATCACCTGTGATAAAGGCGCTTCCAACATTGATGACAATGTTGCCGGTGATGGTATACATTCCGGTTTCAACGTCAAACGACTGCTTGTCTGCGCGAAAAAATTTATTGTTGACGGCAGCCTGTACAAAAGAAGCAGCGTTCAAAATGAATAAAGCTGTAAGTAAAACAATCAACCTTTTTTTCATCAACAATTCCCTCTTTTTAATGGAGACTGTATCATAGTTTTGACAAATACATACAATGTAATTATATCACATTTTGTTTTCGAAAACGGAATCCTACTTGACAGGAACGCCCATGGCCTTGTCGAGTTTGGCGCGGTAGTTGTTGTAATTGTACATGGCCTGCAAATAGTTGTTCTTGGCAGTTGTCAAGGCTACCTGCGCATCCAGTACGTCCAGGTTGGTTCCCACTCCCGCCC
>CAZSRN010000360.1:0-2077 GCA_964609115.1 uncultured Veillonellaceae bacterium
GCCCTGTTCGCCTGCCCGCGCCGCCTCGATTGCGGCATTCAGCGCCAACAAGTTGGTTTGTCCGGCAATGCCGGAAATGGTATCCACAATCTGCCCGATTTCTTTTGACCGCTCTCCCAACTTCGCCACAACTTGCGCGGATGAATTGACGGTATGTTCGATCTGGGACATCTGGCTGACCGCCTTATCTACCGCTTCGCCACCCTCCTGCGCTTTTCCGGCGGCCTGCTCGGATTGGCCCGAAACCAGATTGGCGTTGGCGGCAATTTGCTCGATGCCTGCCGACATTTCCTCCACCACTGAGGATGTATCGGTTACTGCCGCAAGCTGCGCATTGGAACCCGCCGCAACTTCCGTCATGGAAATGGCCACCTGATTGGAAGCTTGCGCAGACTGTTCGGCGCTGGCTGTCAGTTCTTCGCTGGCTGCCGCCAATTGTTCGGCATTTGCGTGAATTTGTTTGATCAGTCCCCGCATATTTTGCGCCATTTGCTCGAAACTTTTCGCCAAACGGCCAATTTCATCATTTGAGCGAATATTGAGGTTGTTTTGCGACAAATCTCCACCGGCGACTTTATTGACCGCCCCTTCCAGGATGACCAGCGGACTCGCGAGTTGCCGGGAAAACCAGATAATAACAAGGGTCGCAATGACCAATACGACAATGATGGTCGCCAGCGATATCCACGTCAGTTCCGATAAAGCGCCGGTGGCTTCCACAAGCGGCAAACTTACCGCCAGCGACCACCCGGTACTTTTAACAGGCGCATATCCTACCATTTTTTCCATACCTAAATATTCATAGGTGGTAACGCCCGCTTCTCCCTTGACCATGCGCTCGGTCGTTTGCCGGAGAGACGGCGGCAGCTTTTCATTTTTCAATGGATTATCTTTCATGACCAGTTCTTTATTGGGATTGGCAATCGTCAAGCCGTCGCTTCTGATCATATACGCGTAGCCGGTCTTGCCGATCTTCACTTCTCCAACCTTTTTGGATAGTTCAGCGATACTCATTGTACCTGTAAACACACCAACCACTTTTCCGCCGCTTTTTATCGGCGCCGCTACGACGGTGACCAGCCCGCCGGTTACCGCAGACACCAACGGATCGGAAATTACGACTTCACCCTTCATCGCCTTTTGAAAATATTCCCGCTGATTCATGTCCACGACTCCGCCTCTGGAGTTGTGGGACATTCCATCCGGGCCAATATACGTCATTGTCTCATATCGTCCATTGGTATTGACCGCTTCAACCAGAAACGGATTGATTTGGGTCAGGTTGCCGCTTTGCAGAGCCGGAGCCAGCGCAATGCCCGCGATCTCCAACTTGTGCGCCTCAATCCAGTCATTGACATCATTCGCCGAATTGCCCGCCAAAGTTTTTATCTCGTTCAATGTGCCTGTGTACACGAGATCGCGGGCCTTCCAATAGTTCAACCCACCCAATGTTGCCAGCGCAATGATAAAAATAGTCAAAATGGTTACGGTCAGTTTCATCTGGATACTCTTCATGCACTATCGCTCCTTCTCTCTTCCGATTTCTCCGATATGTCCCCTAGCCCAACATTTTTACTCGTGCAGCAGCAATCTTGACCCTCTCATGGAATTTAAGATGGTTACGGATTGCAATTTGTTTGATTTTATTGTATTTCTTTCGTTGATCCCTGAACATTCGCACTGTTTCCCAACTATCTTCCAGTAATCCATGGTTTTTTTATCTCTGAAGGATAAAAAAACCATGTAAAATAAGACACGCCAAAACAAACGCAACACTTCATTTGCTTCAGCGTGTCCAAATTCATGAGCCTTCATGCAAAACACCAACATTTCATTTACCTTTTTTGCAATACGACTCTGCAAAGTTAGTAAAAACATTTGTGTTTCGATACTATTTAAATTTTCAGTTTTATATTATCAGATTTTTCTATATTTTAATACTGTCGCCTATCCGCAATGTGAAAAAACAAAGATGCCGTTGAAACAATCAGCTCAACGGCATCTTTGCACTGTGCGGTTTTGAGAAAAACAAGCGGGCTTTTTGCTTGGGACAACCCAACTCATCCAGCGCTAGGAA
>CAZSRN010000361.1:0-2053 GCA_964609115.1 uncultured Veillonellaceae bacterium
GATTGAACGGTACGGCAAAAATTTCGCAGTCCGTCATGGGCTGGACATTGACCTGGAAACGTCGGGTCCGCAGACGCCGGTCGACAGTCAAATTGCTGTGGCTCTGTACCGCATTGTCCAAGAGAGCCTGAGCAATGTCGTCAAGCATTCCGGCGCAAGTGCGGTAGCCATATCGATCGCCTTTCAGGCCGATCAGATCCGGGTGGACATCGCCGACAACGGCAAGGGCATATCCGATGCCGATTTGCTCCGCGCCCAGCAGGAAAACCGACTGGGGCTCTACGGGATGCGGGAACGGGTGGAGCTGCTGCAGGGTCGGCTGTCCATCGGCAAGTCCGATCTCGGCGGCATGGAACTACGAATCGTAATTCCTCATCCCTCTGGAAAAGGAGATTCAGCGTGAAACAGAAACTGACAGTGTTATTGGCGGATGATCATAAACTGCTTCGGTCCGGCCTGAAGCTGCTGTTGCAGCGTAACCCGGACTTTTCGGTGGTGGGCGAGGCGGCGGACGGGGAGCAGACCCTCCAACTGTTTCAGCAATTGGAACCGGACATTCTGCTGCTTGATTTGTCCATGCCGAAAATGGACGGGCTGGAATGCCTCCGGGAAATCAAAAGCCGCTATCCGGCTGCCAAAGTGATCGTGTTGACGATGCACGAAGACGAGAACTACATCAAGCAGGCCATGCAGGCGGGCGCCGCCGCCTACGTTCACAAAAGCGCGGCGGACACCGATTTGTTCAAAGCCATCGCTGCAGTGCAGGCGGGGGAATTGTATCTCAGTCAACAGGATTCCAATCTGCTGCTGCATGTCTTGCTCAACGAGGAACAGAAACCGGTCGACAACCAGGCGCCCTACATTCTGCTCAGTCCACGGGAGCGAGAGGTCCTGCGCCTGATCGCCCATGGATATTCGATGGCGGAAGTTGCGGAAAGGCTGTCACTGAGTATTAAAACCGTGGATACGTATAAAACCCGGCTGATGGAGAAACTGGGCGCGACCAAGAAGAGCGAACTGGTCAGTTACGCCCTGAAATACGGCCTATTGTCCAATGAATAATTCCTGTCGGGAATTTTCCTGACAACGATTTTGGGGATTTTCCCGATACCTTGTTGCCCGGCATTGTGTGATAATTTAGAAAAAAGCACAACAAGTGGTTTTTCTGTTTGTTGTGTGCATTCCGAAGGTAAAGGGGGAACAGGGGAATCGTTGTTTCAAAAATTGTGAAAGTTGGAAAATGAGGAGGATTTCAGGGAAATGAGTAAAAAAAGCATTCTTTTGGTAGCACTTGTCATGTTGTGCAGCGTCCTGCTTGCAGGTTGCGGCGGCGGGGACAAGAAGGCGGCGGCGCCCGGCGCTCCGGCTGCAGGCGGCAATAAACTCATCATCTACACATCCATGAAGGAATCTCTCATCGGCGGAATTGTGGAAGGCTTTAAAAAGAAAAATCCCGGCATCGAAGTGGATTATCAGTCCGCCGGCGCCGGTAAGCTTATGGCTAAAATCGCCGCGGAACGTCAGAGCGGCAAGATTCTGGCCGATATCATCTGGACCAGCGAAGTGCCCGACTTTTACAACATGAAGAAAGAAGGCATGCTCGAACAATACAAGAGCCCGGTTTTCAAAGAAGTTTTGAATCCCTTTGACGACTACGACGGATCTTTTACCGCCGCTCGGCTCGGAACTCTCGGCATCGCCATCAATACCGACAAAATCAAGACTCCGCCCGCACAGTGGGCCGACCTGTTCAAACCGGAATATAAAGGCGCCTTCGGCATCGCCGACCCCGCTCTTTCCGGCACTTCCTACATGAGTGTCGCCCTGCTCGAAAAACAGTTCGGCTGGACCTTCTTTGAAAAACTGCACGCCAACGCCGCCCGGATCGGCAAAGGTTCCGGTCAGGTCATTGACGATACCGCTTCCGGCGAACTGGCCGCCAGCCTTGCCGTTGACTACATTACCTACGACAAGATCAAGAAGGGTGCGCATATCGCCCTGTACTATCCGCCGGAACTGCTGATCGCCCCGAGCCCGGTGGCGATTTTCAAAG
>CAZSRN010000362.1:0-2040 GCA_964609115.1 uncultured Veillonellaceae bacterium
AGCGATTCACGCACACTGACGCGCGATGCGTTACGGGCCGGCCACCATGTCGCCAGTGCCGAAATCATCAAAATTACCAACAGCCAGATCAACGCACCCCACAAAGAAAATTTGAAGGTCAGCGGCGCCTGGATAAACAGAATCCCTACCTGCGCACTCATAAACTTGCTAACCGGCAACGCCAGCACCAACCCCATCACCCAACTGAGACAACCGATCATTACGCCTTCTACCATTACAAGCTTCAGTATATCCCTGTCGCCTGCGCCAACTGCCCGCATAACGCCAATTTCACGCGTCCGCTCCACAACATTGATGCTCATGGTTCCCGCCAAGCCCAGTGCGCCGACAACGCCAAGCAATCCGGCCATAATCAGAAGAAAAGTTATAATCACATTGAACTGCGCCAAAATCATATCTTTTAGTTCCTGTGTGGTTTGAAGGAAATTAACACGCAATCCTACCCTTTTCATGTGCAATTCCAGCTCTCGCGCAATCTTCACCTGAGATTCCCCGTCGTGACGAACTGTTTTTACCTGTACGCTGTTCGCACGGCCCGTTTCCCGAACCGAACGCCCAAAATACGGGTAATTGACGTATCCAGTCGGTCCGCTCATCACACTTTTGGCGACGCCAACGACGGTCCATTCCGCTTTTTTTCCTGCCAGCTTGAGCATAATTCTACTTCCCGGAGCCAACTCCGGCATTTTTTTGATCACATCCGTATTGATGACCAGTGCGTTTTCGTCCTCCGGCAGCAACCAACGCCCGCTCACCATCTGGGGACGAACCATCCGGGTATCCGCGTTCGGTCCATAGATAAATAATTGTTCACTATCATTTTCATTGTGAGGATTACGCAAAATCCGGCCAATGGAATATCCCCAGCACTCCACATCTACAATTCCCGGTACAGCCATTGCTTCCTGCTCAATTCGATCCACCCGGTGCACTTTGCTGAAAACCAGTCCAATATCATAATCAAAATAATCGAAGAGTTCCTCTGTTGTAACCTGAATGGATTGGCTGACAGAAAACACGGCGATAAAAATTGCGCCGGCCATCGTCAGCGTTGCCAACGTCAGCGCCAAGCGTCCCTTGCGGCGGAAAGTGTTCCGCAACGAAAGCCGCAACGGCCGTGACAATCCGTCAAATCGCTGAATCAGGCGGTCTACCCGGACATCGATCATGCGGCTGACCCGTCCGGTCTCTCCGTTGCTCACGCCATAGGACTCCAGAGCTTTCCTCACCGGAATGCGGGTTCCCCGCCACAAGGGGATCATTGCGGCCAGCACGGAGATCAGAATGGCCACTGCGGCTTGCAGCAATACTACCTCCGGCACAATTTGAAATCCTTTGACTTCGATGTTGGCTAAATCCGCCTGGCTGTAAGTCGATAACCGCGCGCCCAGCGCACCCAACGGAATGGCAACGATCAGGGACAGTACACTGTAACAAAGAACCGACCCGATATAGAGCGAAAAAATCTGTCGAGTCGTTCCGCCGATTGTTTTCATGACGCCTATCTGCCGCATTTGTTGGGCCAAAATTGAAGTAATGGTATTCACCAGTAAAAAACCACTCAGTAGTAACGCCAGTACTCCCATGGTTGTCAAAAGAAACAGCACTGCCTGAAATGCAGTATGCAAAGGATGTTCACCCGGCGGCAGAACAGCCGTCCAATATACTTTTCGACCACCCTTTTCAATTTTGTCCCACACCTGACGGGCCAATAAGGCCAACCCTTCTTTATCCGTCGGGTCATTGGACGTCTGAACCACCATGGTGTCGAGTTCCCGTGCTTCTCCCAGCGCCTCCAGTGTGTTAAACGTAATATAACCGTTTAACGTGCCGGAGAAAAAAGAAGGAATCTGGCTGATATCATGCACGAGTCCCGCCACTTTCAACGTCCGCTTCTTGCCGTCCGGAGCTTCGACCGTCAGTGCGTCTCCCACTTTTACCGGAAACGCCGCCAAGGAAGACCGTTCAAACAGTACCCCTTTTTCAGGCGGTGGCCATGCGCCTTCCATCAGTTTTAGC
>CAZSRN010000363.1:0-2022 GCA_964609115.1 uncultured Veillonellaceae bacterium
CGGCTCCATTCGTATCCACGACTCCGTCCGTTCCTATCCAGCCCATGACCTTCATGCCGGTACCCGGAATTTCATAGTTGCCGACCGTATCAAAGTCAAATGCGCCGGCTCTTGTATAATACTGGTTCAGCCCGTCGGAAACAATGAAGAATCCCTCATCTTTAATCGCCAGGTCAGTCTGTTTGCCTGTCGGCTGATAACTGCCGCTCGTCATGATTGTATCGACGGCGGACATCCCAACGCCCAGTCCGATCTGCATCGGATTGGTACCGCCCCGGGTTCCGGTAGCGCCTGCAGCACCCTGCATCGTCTGGCTCATAATATCGGCGTAGTTGGATCGGCTGCCTTTATATCCAATCGTATTTACGTTGGAAATATTGGCGCCGATTACGTCCATGCCTGTCTGATGGTTTTTCAGACCAGCCACGGCGGAAAACAATGAACGCATCATGGTGAATTGACCTCCCTTATTTTTGAATGGCCCTGACTCTTGCGCTGTTCGGCTACCTCAATCCATCAGTAGCCTGGGCTTCCCCGAGAGGTCCAGCCCTAAACAATCACAGCGCTATCAATGTTTGTAAAAACATTGTCCTTGATACTTGCGCCATCCATGGCCGTGATGACCGTCCTGTTGGTCACACTCACTACGAGCGCCAAATCGTTGTTCATGAGAATCAGCGATTCCCTGGCTCCTTTTTGCGCCGCCTTGTCGACTGCGTTTTGCAGTTGGTT
Source organism: uncultured Veillonellaceae bacterium (assembly GCA_964609115.1). Lineage (GTDB taxonomy): Bacteria > Bacillota > Negativicutes > UBA1444 > UBA1444 > UBA1444. The sequence goes on from CAZSRN010000363.1 coordinate 733, forward strand.
CATCTGTGTCGACGTCAAGTTGATATTGCGGGTTTGTAATCGTTGTGTCGCATGCTGGGAAAACTTTACGCCGCCAATCGCCTGATTGAGCGCCTGTTCGAATGAACCCCCCGTTGATTCGGATCCAGTGGAACGAGTTTTGCTTGTTGACGGTGCTTGTATGGGTCGAATCGGTTGGTTGGCGAGATAAAAACGGTTATCCATCATCACGCAGTCGCCCCCGTAGTCGGAGTTGTCGTTGCGGTGGGAGCCTCTGTGACTGTAATGACATCGGACAATGCAATATTCTTATCTCCAACAACCACTTTGGGTTCTCCACTTACCATGCGAACCGCTTTCACTATTCCTGTCTGTTCCACGCCCTTCTCGTCGCCCCAGGTAATCTGCTTGCCGATATACGATGTAGCCTGGGTGATTTGAACGGACGTGTTCATGTTCTTCATTTGTTCAAGGCTGGTAAACTGAGCCATCTGTGATATAAAATCCTTATCTTCCATAGGATTCAAAGGATCCTGCGATTGCAGCTGCGTGACCAACAATTTGAGGAAGTCGTCCTTGCCCAGATCGGTGGTTTTTGATGAAGATATTGTCGTATTTCCAGCTGTAGTTCCGGTTGTGCTCGTAGTCGCTGTTACACTCATGTTTTTCACCTCCTTTACAATTTTATACCCTGTAATCAACTGCCGATGCAGACATCACCTGAAGTTTGCCGTTGTTGGTAAAAGCCACGGCATCATCGTATTCGTCACGTTGCGCGTGATTGGCAAAATGAACGATCTGCTGTTCCTGCGCCTGTTGCTGTTGCTGTTGATTCGCCAAGAATTCCTGCATACCGCCGAAAACACCGTTGGAATCAAAATTCCATCCCTGTTGCGACATTTCCTGTCGCAATTGTGGCAACGAACTTTCCAAAATGGCGCGAACTTCCGAGCTGGCTGCATGGAATGCGGCAGTAACCTTTTCTCCATCCACATTGACTTTGACTGTCACTTCGCCAAGATGCTCCGGTTTGAGCGTAATAATTACCTGAGAACTTTGCAGTCGATCCGTCGACGTCATCATTCCGTCCATGACCTGACGAGCAACTTCATAAGGATCCTGTCTCTGTTGAGGAGCCATTTCTTTAGCGACCGGAACCGGGTCGGCGGCATTCATCACTTTTTCAAATGCGACCGGCGACATGGCGAGTGATTCAGCTTTTTTGTCCGCCTCCATCGGCGATTCCGAATCCTCCTCTCCCATATACTCCTGAGAAAGTTCTTTCGGCGTCGTTGAAACCACAACGGGTTC
>CAZSRN010000364.1:0-1026 GCA_964609115.1 uncultured Veillonellaceae bacterium
CCGATCGCATGGCAGGTATCGTCCATAAAGCTGGCAACCGTTCCATTAACCGGCGAAACCACTTCTCCCTCATTCGGATCGATCGCAAATCCATCCCCCATGATTTTCTGTGCAAACACCTCGTCCGGTACCTGGTCCAGCGCCACCAGCCTTCCTCCGATCGGCGCCGAAAAGTTTTCAAACATCGTTGTTGCCTGCCCTTCCATTGTACTATCGTCATCCATCCCGGATTTTTAGAATTTCGCTTTAGCAGATTCAAAATCCTTTATCAATGCAGCGGGGCGAGTGAACCCTTGTCCCACTCGCCCCGCCGGTAATTAAGTCTCCTGATGCAGCTGCTTTACTTTGTGTCGGCAGCTTGTTTATTTGCTCCGTTGCGCCAGAATTTTTACATTGTACGGTTCGATTTTTGCATACTCGGCATCCCAGAAGGCCTGATCCTTCATGCTGTCAAGGTAGGTTTGCGTATAGCCGAATTTCAGCCAGTCGGACTCTTTCTGCCGGAACAGGCGTTCTTTGGCTGCAGCGCCGCGCACGTCATAAACATGTTCTTCCGTGGCCCGGATAAAAATATCCTGAGTCCAACGGTTCAGAACCGTATCCGTCAGTTCCAGATATCGATTGTTCAGATCAGCCAATACCGAATCGTAACGGTCAAATCCATCCGTAGCAATCGTTACCACATTGTCTCCAGGGCCAAACCGCATGTATTTCGCCAATTTGATAGCGCCAATGATATTGCAGATTCCCGAAGGCCCCACCGCATACGTCAGAATTTTTGCCAACGCCGGGTCAACTCCCAGCTTGATCAGCACATTGGTTCCATCATGGAACACCTTGATTCCCTGGACGGTTTCTTCATCCTCAATCAAAATCAGGAAATCCGTCGTCAACACGTTATGAATCAGCGTGCACATCTTGTCGCCGATACCCTCGATCCGATGCTGTCCGCGGCCTCCATTGGTCAACGTCGAACACTCATAGGGTTCGAGAGCCGCCACCTTAGCTTCCGGAAAAGCAACCTTG
>CAZSRN010000364.1:1036-2017 GCA_964609115.1 uncultured Veillonellaceae bacterium
CCTGCTGATCCGGGCGCTGAAGTAAATCCGGCGATCCGGCCGTTGCCGACGCCTTTTACCGCCTCAATGGCGCTGTTCCCTGTAACATGGCGATGGAAGCGATAGTTCGGCATCAGCTCAAACTGTGCCAGCGCCTTGTTCTTTGGATTTTTCATCATTTCGTGGGTACGTTCCAGCGTCAGAATGACATCGGACTCCGAACCCGGCGTCAATTCGAGTTCGCCGCCGTATTTGCGAATCCGCTCGTACCGCTCTTTGCTCATATTGTCCGGCATAATGACAATCGCCTTTAATCCGAGCAGATTCGAAATATATGCCGTGCCAATGCCGAAATTTCCTGTGGAGGGTCCCAGAATCGTGTGCTCCGAAGTAATTTCGCCGTCAACCAGCCCTTCAATCAACGTACTGTAAGCAGGCCCGACCTTGTGCGACCCGGAGGGAAACCCGCAGCCGAGCATAACAACAATATTGGCGTCCACCCCTGTCAAGGCAGGCGGCAAAACCACTTTTCGCACCTGATTGTTTGCATCTTTCCATGTAATGTTGAACAGGTTGATCGGATCCAGTTCATTCTCCTGCAGTTTTTTCAAAGCGGTTTCCCGCACTGACGGTGTTACTTTCTCCGGGTGCAGCATTTCATCATATGTGGGTCCAAAAGGAACCTTGGTTGCCATAATTTTTTCTCCCTTCATCATTTCAGTGCAATTATCGATATACATGGGTTCCGGTTCGCCCGGCCAATGCTTCGGCCAACGATTCGGGATTGGTAATAACGGCCTTTTCCCCGCCGTTCTCCATGAAATCGATCACCGCTTGAATCTTCGGCAGCATACTGCCTGGCGCAAAATGGCCTTCACCGACGTATTGCTTCAGTTCAGTCAAGGAAACCCTGTCCAGTGGTTTTTCGTTTGCTTTGCCAAAATTAAGGGCTACCTTGGGAACCGCCGTGGAAATAACAAACAAATCCGCCTTGATTTTTTT
>CAZSRN010000365.1:0-2004 GCA_964609115.1 uncultured Veillonellaceae bacterium
TCGCCAACTACGCCGGAAGCATCAAGGCGGCGGACCTGCACCAGGCGATCCTGATTACCCAGGCCATGCGTTTTTCGAAAGTGGTGACGACGGCGGATTGGATCAGCCAGTTAGCGTAATAAAAAGTAATAATATGTCGGATTTATGCTGAATTCTTTATGGCCGCAATGACTAGGGGTGATGATGTGGATCGCACGATGCCCGAAGAGCTTCTATCTGAATGGCAAAGAATAGTGGATCTCGTGGCGCGTATTGCGGGCGTTTCTGTCGGCTTAATTATGCATCTATGCGGCCAGGAGATTGAGGTTTTGGTATCCAGCACAACCGAAGGAAATCCTTATCATGTGGGCGAGAAAGATACTTTATTCGGTTCGGGGCTTTATTGCGAGCGAGTCATTGAGTCGCAAGAAAAACTGTTGGTGCCCAATGCACTGCAATCCGTGCAGTGGAACAACAACCCGGATTTAAAGTATAACCTGATTGCATACCTGGGTTTTCCCATTCGTCTGCCGGATGGCAAGCCCTTTGGAACAATTTGCCTGCTCGATTGCAAAGAGAACAATTTTTCAGCGGATATTGTTGCGCTTGTCGAGAAAATGCATGCGTTGATTGAAGGCCAACTAAAAATGAACGACTTGCTGAAACAAAATGTAAGGCAAGTGGCGGAAATCCGCGAAAAAAACAGTCAGTTGGAAAAACTCAATTATGCATTGAAACAAAGCGAGGAAAAATATAGGTTTATAACCGATAATACCCTGGATTTCATCTGGGTTTATAATGTCGATCAGGGAAGGTTTATTTATGCCAGTCCTGGGGTTGAGAAACTTTGCGGCTATCGCAGCGAGGCAATATTGGCGGGCGGGATTCAGGGCGCGGTGATGCCCGAGTATCAAGACGGCATCAAGCAGCGAATACAGGAAGCGATCCGGCAGCTGCGGAATAATCCGGCCTCAGAGCCAGTTTCTCAAAGTGAAATACAACAACCTCGCGCGGATGGCAGTGCCGTTTGGGTTGAATATAATGTGAAATATCGGTTCAATGCGAACGGAGAAATTGAAGCGGTAGGGGTCAGCCGCAACATTGAGGAACGGAAACGCAAAGAGCAGGAAATCTATTTTTTCAGTACGCACGATTATCTGACTGCGGCTTACAACCGCGCTTATTTTTTCGAGCGGGCGACTGCTGAAATTGCAAGGGCAGACCGTGACCAGCAACCGTTGGCGATGATGTTTGTGGATTTGGATTTTTTTAAACATGTCAATGATCGCTATGGGCATCTGGTTGGCGATGAAGTATTAAAAGATATCGCGAGTGCTATATCAGCCAAACTCAGGAAATCAGATGTTTTTGCTCGGTACGGCGGCGAGGAGTTTGTCATACTGATTCCCGGCGTATCAATGGTTGAAGCTTGCAGGGCGGCGGAAAAAATTCGTCATGTAGTCGAAAACGAAACAATGCCATCGATGATAAGAATGACGATAAGTATTGGCGTGACGGAGCGAAAACCGAATGAATCGCTGGATGATTGGTTGCAGCGAACCGATGAGGCCATGTACCGGGCAAAGGAAAATGGCCGTAATTGCTTTTTTGCCTGTGAATCCTAGTGAGCATGGATAAACCGACAGTTCCGTTAGCGTAGCGCCAGCACTCCCTGCGGGCAGACGTGAGTGCAGAGGGAGCAGCCGTCGCAAAGAGACGCATCCACGCTGATTCGTTGCTCGATGAATAGGATGGCGCCCTTGCCGCTTTCTTGGCAAGAAACATAGCATTTGCCGCAGTGAATGCATTTCTCCGGAGCTACGACGGTGGAGCGCCGGCGCCAGCCCATGTTCAGCCGTTCCCGGGCTTCGATCTTGGGCAGCGCCGCACCGGTGATTTCCCCCAGGTTCGACAGCCCTTTGCGATTCATATACTCTTCCAGCCCGGCGAGCAGTGGCGTGATGATTTGGTAACCGTTCAGCATGACGGCGGTGCAGATCTGGACACAGCTAGCGCCGACGGCGA
>CAZSRN010000366.1:0-676 GCA_964609115.1 uncultured Veillonellaceae bacterium
CTAGGGCTACGCCCGTTAAAGAAATACCCCCGGCTAGGCCGGGGGATCATTATTGTCATGTAAAAACGAAATGGAGGGAGAGACATGAGACCTGTTGACGAATCAGAAGAACAGGCCGCCAGGCTGCGGGAGCGGAAACGGAAAATTATGGCGGCCGTCGCTCTGGGTGTGATCTGTGTCAGTCTCTACGGGTGGTGGCGAAAAACTACGCCGCCGTCCGAGGTTAACCTCGTTTCAAGAAAAGAAACAGCCGAAGCCGCCCAAAAAAAGTCAATAGAAAACATCGTCTATGTGAGCGGATGCGTTGAGCATCCCGGCGTGGTCAAAGTAACGGCAACTGCCCGAGTACTTGACGCCATCAATGCTGCAGGGGGAGTTTTGCCGGGAGCCGATGTGTCAAAGGTGAACCTGGCGCAGACGGTGCGGGACGGAATGCAGATTCATGTGCCGGGACAAGCGCTGCTGCAAAAGAATCCCGGCAGTGACCGATATGTGTCGCCCGCTGGATCGTCTGCCGTTGCAGAAGGAAAAATTAATATCAATACCGCAGATGCGGGTGAACTGGATAAATTGCCGGGCGTGGGTCCCGCCATGGCGGCAAAAATCGTGGATTGGCGCAAAACAAACGGGCCCTTTCATGACGGGAACGACTTGAAAAAAGTCAAGGGAATGAGCG
>CAZSRN010000366.1:686-1979 GCA_964609115.1 uncultured Veillonellaceae bacterium
TCCAGAAGCAATTGTAAAAGATATAGAAGCTGGAATATCAAAAACTAAAGGAAAAAATCACTTGGTAGGATATGGGGTCGCTTTGGCTGCAGGGATCTGGGCGGCCGACCGGTCTGATGCGTCCAGCTCAATGGTATGGGTATTGGCCGGAGTTTTTCTTCCGGTCATTTTGCGTGAAGTGGAGCGCTTGCGCAAGCAGGAACGCAGCCGATGGAATTTCGCGGCATTGGCTTTCTTGTGGTTTATTGCCGGGATGATCCGGATGTCTGCGGTTGCATTACCTCCCGTCGGAGCCGTGAGCGAAGCGGAGAATAAAAAGATCATCCTTCATGGAACCATTGCCGGTGAACCTCGGATTTACCCCGGAATGCCCGGCGAATGGCGTATTCGGTATGAAGTGCTGGGCGACAGCGCCGTAATGGAAGGAGGCGATAAAGATTTCCGCCCGCTGACGGGTGGAGTGATGGTGAGCGTACGGCAGAAACACCTCCTGCCGCAAGGCGGGGATGGCGATTCAATAACCGTTGCAGGAACCGTGCGGTTGTTTCACCCCTGCCATAATCCGGGACAACCGGACTGGAGCCGGTCATTGGCGGCAAGGGGCATTCAGGCCAGAATTTCTGCGTTGCCTGAAACCATAAAGATTACGCCCCGAAGCGGAGCGGAATCCATAAGTAGGCGGATAGGGCGTTGGCGAAGCCAAATCCGTGCAGTTTTCATGGAAGCCATGCCGGATCGGGATACTGCATTGATTATGGGAATGCTGTTTGGCGGATACGATGGAATTGAACGCCAAACCGTGAGGGAGTTTGCGGCTACAGGCATCGTACATATTCTGTCGGTTTCCGGCGCACACATTGCATTAGTGGCCGGAGCCGTTTTTTGGCTGACCCGACGATTGTACGTTTCGGAAAAGTGCAGCGCGGGGATTGCAGGGTTGGCGATGTTGGGGTATGGGATGATCAGCGGATATTCCGCGCCTGTCATTCGGTCCGTTATTATGGGCCTGATCGGCATGGCGGCGATTGGACTGGGACAAAGAGCTGCCGCAACCCGTGCGCTCGTTTTGGCTACCCTCGGGATGCTCCTGTATGAGCCCCGCAATTTGTTTGACATCAGCTTTCAACTGTCTGTGGGTTGTACAGCCGGACTTTTGTTTTTGCAGCCCCGGTTGTCGGAATGTCTGCGGGGGATCGGTCCCCCATGGGTTGTGGAAAGTATGGCGGCGACGTTGGCTGCCCAATTGTCGGTGATTCCTTTTTTAGCTTGGTATTTCGGCACATTTCCTGCTAT
>CAZSRN010000367.1:0-1972 GCA_964609115.1 uncultured Veillonellaceae bacterium
GAGTGTGCGCCTGACAGGGGTTCGAGGTGACACGGATAGTTTTCCCACGACACCATTAAAAATCCCCAGAGGGCAAAACCAGCGACACCAAACCCGCTCAACCGCCAATGAGGTCAGAAGAAATCCTGCAATAAGCGTCACCGACGCAGCTCCTTCAATACTCATGTGAAATATCGCTTTATATGGGTCAATATTTTCAAACCAGATGGACTTCGTTTTCCAAGACATAAACAATATCAAAAGAAAAATGACCGCGCGACCCCAGGTTAAGTGTCGAGCCAATACGGCTGTCGGTTCCAGCCTTGCGCTGGAAATTCGCCGCCGCAATCTATACAGCCATTCACCCAAGCTTCCCAGAGGACAGATCCACCCGCAAAACACCGGTCCGAATAAAAGCAATCCCGCTATCACCGCTCCCAATATCCAGAGGTTGGATATGGCTGTTTTACTGATGAAGGTTCCCTCAAGCAATAACATTGGCAATGCCTCAAAAGCGCCATAAGGGCAGAAAGAGTCAAGCGGTCCGGCACCGCCCGGACCGCCGCCCACGATCTGATGCCTTAGCCCAAGATATGCTGAAAAAGCTACAAAACTGGCTTGGGATAAATATCGCAACCATTTCACTTTTTCTTCACCTCACCATGAGTATCAGATCAAAATCCTTCTATTTGCTTCTGAAATCAGAAGAATAATGTAAAATTTTACAAATCTTTTTTCTCCAGCCATCGAAAAAGCAACACGCTGCCAATTGCAAGCGGTAGAATAACCAGCCAGTGACTTATGCCCAATGCCTGCGGCAGCGTAATTTTACCAAAGTCCCCCCATTTCAGCACCGTTGCTTTCATCAACGGATAGACCTCGGCATAAATCGCCGCACCAGCCAGCATGCCGGCGATCCCCCACAACCCATCCAGCCGCCCTTCGCCCACGGCTCCCAGCGAGGTTCCGGGGCAATAACCGAGCAAACCCCAACCCACTCCGAAAATCAATCCGCCGATCACTACCGCCCCAACGATCATCGGTTTAATCGACAGTTTCGCCAATCCCAGATCGACAAGCGCATATGTGCCGATCATGCCGACAACAATCGCCGACAGCATAAACTTTACGATGGTCATGTCCAATAGCCGCAATGCGCCAATTTGTTTGTCATATCTGAGGACTCTGCCCTTTTGCAGCAAGAATCCAAACAAAATACCCGTAACCAAACCATACATCATATCAGTGGTCATTTTCGCCCACCTCCGCCATAGAGCAGTCGAGTGATAATAATGCCGCCGACAAAGAAACAAGTCAGCGCCACAAAACCGCTCGCCGCCAACTGGATTGAACCGCTCAGACCGTGTCCGCTGGGACACCCATCAGCCAAACGGGCCCCAAACATGGCGATAGTGCCGCCGATAAAAGCCGTTAGTCCTCTTTTTAAAGCGCTATCACCAAAGCGTTCCCTCCACATGTCGGGTATGGCTTGCAACCGAAAGCTGCCTGACGATGACGCAGCGATGAATGATCCAATCAGTATTCCGGCGACGAACATCCACTGCCAGTCAATCATCGGCTTTTCTTTAATGAAGTACTCCATTTTCGCCACTTTGGCCGGATCAATAAATTTTTCCAGAAATCCTGCACCCCTGACAAAGGTCGTAGATGCACCAAAATATTTACCCGCAAACCATACAGACCCGATCGATACCAGCCCTGAAAGTGCTCCTGCAAGATAAGGATTCCATGCTCCGGGGTCTTTACCCGTTCCCATAAACTCGCCTCCTTTTTTTGCATGATCCTTGCGGAATTTTTATAGTGCTCGATGTTTGGCATAAATGATCCGTTTCTCTTCTGTAGATATTTTTCTGTCAATGCTTCCTGCTATCAGTATAATTCCAATTAAGCTGCAAAGCCAGCGGGTCAAAGAAAAATAGTTAAGTCCATATAATTGTGTAAAATAGGGAACCATGTTCCAAGACCCGGTAGA
>CAZSRN010000368.1:0-1963 GCA_964609115.1 uncultured Veillonellaceae bacterium
TTGTCCCATCGAAGATTGCCCCTTGCTGGCCAATACTCCGACTACGCGAAAGGGAGCTTTATTGATCCGAATCGTCTTTCCTACCGCACCGGCTCCCCCAAACAGATTGGTTGCCACCGTCTGTCCGATAACCGCCACTCTTGCCCGTGCAGTATCGTCACTATTGGTAAAAAAAGAACCGGAAGCCATCGTAAAATTGCGCACGGCCAAAAAATCCGGAGTCGTTCCCTGAACACTGGTTTTCCAGTTCTGATTACCATAAATGGCCTGATATTGTGAGCTGACAGCCGGCAATACGTAATTAATCCCGGCCACTTGCTTCGCAACAGCTTTGGCGTCCTGATTGGTCAGCGTTATATTGGAGCCGGCGGCCAACCTGACGGTTCCAGGCGGTGCGTTCGATCCAGGCATAACAATCAACAAATTGCTTCCCAAGCTGGCAATCGAACTTTGAACTTTCTGCTGTACGCCCATTCCGATAGAAACCATTGCAATTACAGCGCCAACGCCGATAATAATGCCCAACATAGTCAAAATGGAGCGCATTTTATTGGATTTGAGCCCTTCCAGCGCAATCAGGATACTTTCTCGAAACATTAACCTGCGCCCCCTTCCTACACGACTGCTCTGGCAGAATTACGCTCATCGCTGAGAATTTTTCCATCCCGAACATGGATGACTCGTTCAGCGTATGCGGCAATATCAGGCTCATGCGTGACCATGATGATCGTTCTGCCCTGGTCATGCAATTCGCAAAAAATATCCATGATTTCAAGGCTGGATTTTGTATCCAGATTGCCGGTCGGTTCGTCAGCAATGAGAATTGCCGGGTCATTGATCAAGGCCCGGGCAATGGCAATTCGTTGGCGTTGTCCTCCCGAGAGTTCATTGGGGCGATGATTTCCCCGTTCAGCAAGTCCAACCTTCCCCAGTGTTGATTGTGCCCGTTTCATGCGCTCGGTATTATCAATTCCTGCGTATACCAACGGCAATGCAATATTTTTCAGTGCCGAAATTCTCGGCAACAGATTAAAGTTCTGAAATACAAAGCCGATTTTTTTATTGCGGGTCAATGCCAGTTGATCATCGGTCAGTGTCGCCACTTCAGCGCCGTCCAACTGATACGATCCGGCACTCGGGCGATCCAGGCAGCCCAAAATGTTCATCAGGGTAGATTTTCCCGATCCCGAAGGCCCTGTAATCGCAACAAACTCCCCTCGTTGTATGGAAGATGAAACTCCATCCAGCGCATGAACCGTTGTATCGCCCATTTGGTATGTTTTTGCAACATTTTTCAATCTAATCATTTTTCCTATCTCCACCCATTAAATGTGCGGCGGCGGCCCCTGATTCTGTTGTTTATTTGTAGTACTGCTTGGCGCCGCAACCGGCAGCACTACCTGATCTCCAGCATTCAATCCGCTCGTGATCTCAACATTTTCATCGTCGCTCAACCCAGTTTCCACTGTAACATTCTGCGTTTTGCCATTCACCATGACTTGAACATATTTTTTCCCTTTTTCCTCTTTGACCGCCGATGCCGGAACAACCAGAACATTTTTACTTTCACCGACCTGAATCGTAGTTCGGGCGGTCATGGTGGGGAATAACAACCCTTCAGCCGAATCGACATCCACATATACCGGATAGTACACTACATTGGAGGAGGTCGTGGCGCTGCGGGAAATGAGAGACACCTTTCCTGTAAAGGTCTTTTCAGGATACGTATCCACTGTAAAATGAACCGTTTGTCCCAACTTGATCCGCCCGATATCCGTTTCATCAACCAATACTTTAATTTGCATTTTCGACATATCGGCAACATACATAATCACCTGAGGGCTGGAAATCCCCTGAGCCACTGTCTGCCCGGCCGGCGTCGGCTTGCCGACAACCACTCCGTCGATCGGTGATTTAATGACATAATATTGAAGCTGGGACACATAATTGTTGTAAGTTTGCT
>CAZSRN010000369.1:0-1958 GCA_964609115.1 uncultured Veillonellaceae bacterium
CGAGTATTCAATCATACTTCGGAGGCTTTTTGCATCACCGACTCTTTTATTGACACAGGAACCCATAAAAGAGTATTCCAATCCGTTCACATCAAAATCCTGTCTCCGTTTTGCTTAGCTCTTGCCCGGATTGTCTATTGCTTGCGCGCCGCAGCGACTGCCGCAAAAGCAACTTTAGCGGCTGCCACCGTTTTTTCCAGGTCGGATTCAGTATGAGCCGCTGACATGAATCCGGCTTCGAACTGAGACGGAGCCAGGTAGACGCCCTGCTCCAACATTGTGTTAAACCAAACTTTGAAGGCCGTCTGGTCTGATGTCAGTGCATCGGCATAATCAGTTACCGGATGCTCATTGAAAAACATTCCGAACATACTGCCCAATCGATGGGACTGAATGGGAACGCCTGCAGCTTTTGCAGCCGCACTGATTCCATCGCATAGTGCATTGGTTTTTGCCTCAATCATCGGATAAAAGTCCGGCGTATTCATAATTTCCTTCAGCGTCGCAATTCCTGCAGTCATAGCCAGCGGATTGCCGGACAGTGTTCCTGCTTGATACACGGGGCCGTCCGGAGATATGCACCGCATGATTTCTTCCCGTCCGCCATAGGCGCCGACAGGAAGTCCGCCACCAATCACTTTGCCGAGACAAACCAGGTCAGGCCGAATTCCGAAACGAGCCTGCGCTCCGCCGAACGCTACGCGAAAACCTGACATCACTTCGTCAAAAATCAACAAAATTCCATAATGCGCCGTTAGCTCCCGTACTTTTTGCAGATATCCGTCTTTCGCCAACACCATGCCCATATTGCCCGGCACCGGCTCAATAATCACGGCGGCGATCAAATCGCCCTGCTCCACAAACAATTTCTCCATTGCGAGAATATCATTAAAGGGGAGTGTCAGAGAAATGTGCGCTACCGCCGTCGGCACACCGGGACTATCCGGTACGCCAAAAGTCGCAGCCCCTGATCCCGCCTTGATCAATAGACTGTCATGATGCCCATGATAGCAACCCTCAAACTTAAGAATCCGGTCGCGCTTGGTAAAGGCGCGAGCCAGACGTAACGCACTCATTGTAGCTTCAGTGCCGGAATTCACCATTCGGATCAATTCCATAGCGGGAACAGCTTGCCGGACCAGTTTGGCCAGTTCGGTTTCCAGCAGTGTCGGCGCACCATAACTGGTCCCCCGACCAAGCGCTTCCCCCAATGCCGCCATTACTTTGGGATGTGCATGACCAAGAATCATGGGCCCCCAAGAACCCACATAATCAATGTATTCATTACCGTCAATATCCACAATCCGGCTACCGGTAGCCTGCGCAATAAATGGCGGCGTACCGCCGACGCTCCGGAATGAGCGAACGGGACTATTAACCCCGCCGGGCATATACTGTTTGGCCTCAGCAAAAGCCGCCGCCGATTGATCCAATTTTAACGCCATTTCCTTCGCCTCCCGTTATAGCCAGTGCGCTGCTTCCAACGCATGATATGTGATGATAATGTCGGCTCCGGCGCGTTTAATGCTGGTCAAAATCTCAAGTGTTGTTCGTTGTTCATCAATCCAGCCTTTAGCCGCCGCTGCTTTTACCATGGCATATTCGCCACTGACATTATAAGCAGCAACAGGTAAATCAAAAGTGTCCCGAACTTTGCTGATCACATCCAGATAGGACAATGCGGGTTTGACCATAACAATGTCAGCACCCTCCGCAACATCAAGATCGACTTCCTTTAATGCTTCCCGAATATTAGCCGGATCCATCTGGTAAGCACGGCGATCGCCGAATTTTGGCGCGGAATCCGCCGCTTCACGAAAAGGTCCATAAAACGCGGAGGCATATTTTGCCGAATAAGCCATGATCGGTCGGTTTGTAAATCCTTCCACATCCAATGCTTCTCGGATGGCAGCCACCCGTCCATCCATCATGTCAGAGGGTGCAATCATGTCAGCGCC
>CAZSRN010000370.1:0-1957 GCA_964609115.1 uncultured Veillonellaceae bacterium
CGATCGTCCCAATATTTACGTGCGGTTTTGTCCTCTCAAATTTCTTCTTGGCCATTTTTTACCGTCCTCCTTCATTAAATCGACTTAATATAATCTTTATCCTTTTAGCTTAGCAACGATAGCTTCAGAAATACTACGCGGAACATCTTCGTAATGGTCAAATTCCATCGAGTAATTTCCGCGTCCTTGCGTTTTCGAGCGCAAATCTGTCGCATAACCGAACATTTCGGCCAAAGGCACGAAAGCTCTGATTGACTGGGCGTTAGCCCGCGATTCCATTCCTTCAATCCGTCCGCGGCGCGAATTGATATCTCCAATTACATCACCCATATAGTCTTCCGGAACAACAACTTCTACCTTCATGTATGGTTCCAGCAGAACCGGATCCGCCTTGGCGACACCTGCTTTAAAAGCCATGGAGCCAGCAATTTTGAATGCCATTTCTGAAGAATCCACATCATGGAAAGATCCATCATAAACCGTAGCCTTAATGTCTACCATGGCATATCCGGCGATTGGACCAGTTTGCATAGCTTCTTTAGCACCGGCTTCAATAGGATTAATATATTCACGCGGAATAGATCCGCCAACCGTCTTGTTTTCAAAAACGAAACCTGTTCCGGGTTCCTGTGGTTCCAGTTGCAACCAGCAGTGACCATATTGTCCTCGTCCACCCGATTGACGAACAAACTTGCCTTCCGATTTAACCGCTTTGCGAATTGTTTCTCGGTACGCGACTTGCGGACGACCAACGCTGCAGTCAACCTTAAACTCGCGTAGCAGGCGGTCAACGATAATCTCCAGATGCAATTCGCCCATACCTTCAATAATGGTCTGCCCCGTCTCTAAATCCGTGTGCATCCTGAAGGTAGGATCTTCATCAGCAAGTCTTTGAATTGCCACACCCATTTTTTCCTGGTCCGCTTTCGTTTTGGGTTCAATCGCAATCGAAATAACCGGCTCAGGAAATACCATGGATTCCAAAATGACTTGTTCCTTTTCGGTACAGAGCGTATCCCCTGTAACGGTATCTTTAAATCCTACCGCAGCCGCTATATCACCGGTATACACGATTTCAATGTCTTCTCGGTGATTGGCATGCATCTGTAAAATGCGTCCAATTCGTTCTTTCTTGCCTTTTGTGGAATTGTAGACATATGACCCGCTGGTCATTTGCCCGGAATACACTCGGAAAAACGTCAATTTTCCCACATAAGGATCTGCCATAATTTTGAACGCCAATGCGGAAAACGGAGCGGAGTCATCAGCATTACGATATTCTTCAACCTGCGTTTCCGGGCTAATTCCCTTGATTGGCGGAATATCCGTAGGTGCAGGCAAATAATTAACTACCGCATCCAGCAAAGGTTGAACGCCTTTATTTTTGTATGAAGAACCGCAAAAAACCGGCGTCATCTTGCAAGCAATAGTCGCTGTGCGAATCCCCTGCATGATCTCTTCTTTTGTTAATTCTTCCCCTTCAAGATACTTCATCATCAAATCGTCATCGCCTTCAGCCACAGCGTCCAGCATGTTTTGACGATACAACTCAGCCTGCTCTTTTAGTTCATCAGGGATTTCATTCATCTCACTATGCTTGCCGAGATCGTCTTCATAAACAATGGCCTTCATGCTAATCAAATCAATCAAGCCCGCATATGTGTCTTCTGCCCCAATAGGCAGTTGAACCGGCACTGCATTAGCGCCCAAACGATCTTTCATCATATCAACTACACGGTAAAAATCCGCACCCATAATATCCATTTTGTTAACATAAGCTATACGCGGAACACCGTACTTATCGGCTTGACGCCATACTGTCTCCGATTGCGGCTCAACTCCACCCTTTGCGCAAAACACCGCTACCGCGCCATCAAGAACCCGAAGCGAGCGTTCCACCTCTACAGTAAAGTCCACGTGCCCTGGTGTATCAATAATATTAATCCGATGCCCATTC
>CAZSRN010000371.1:0-1047 GCA_964609115.1 uncultured Veillonellaceae bacterium
TATCCAGTGATATTTCCACAAGGGTTTCCTTTGTCCGGCGGTTCACGCTTGCCTGTCTGGTGTTGTTCAATCCTGAAGTGATTTTATCCACGTACTTGCGCCCCCTTTGCTTTGCCGGTCTTGGCTCTGCGCCCTGCATCATATTCTCTCATGCACTCGTATGCGAGCAATGTCTCTACCGAATTACCGATTGTGATCCTCAGGCACCCTTTCAATTCAGATACATACGAAAAATTACGCACGCCGATCCCTTTGTCCGCAAACAATTTATACAATTCGGCAGGTTCGTTCACTTTAACCAGAATAAAATTTGTCGCCGATGGAAAAGCCTGTACGGTATTGAGTTTTTTTATTCGCGCCAGCAGGCGGTCCCGCCTGCAGCCGGTTTTTTTCACCTCAATCATAACATTGTCCTTGCCCAAAAAGCAGGCCTCCGCCGCCGCCAGTGAAAACGAGTTGACATGATAAGGCAAAAGGCGTTTGCCAATTACTTTGCTTAATTCAGGTGATGCCAGCAGATAACCGACGCGAGCGGCAGCCAACCCGAAAGCTTTTGAAAAGGTACGGGCCACCATCAAGTTGGGAAATTCCGCCAACCATGGGATGCAAGACTCTCCGTAATATTCTATATACGCTTCATCCACCAGCACCGGGCACGAAACCCTACCCATCATTTCCCGTAATTTTTCCAGAGGAATCACACTGCCGGTCGGATTATTCGGATTGCACAAAATCAGTAGTTTTGCGCCGGAAATCTTGACCTGCTTTTCTGTCTCTTCCACCGACAATTGAAATTGCTCATCCATTGGAACAGGAATTGCCGGTGAATCAGCCATCGCGGCATAAATCGGATACATGGAAAAAGAAGGCCATTGATAAGCAATCGGGCGCTCCGATCCGCCGAAAGATGCGCAAACCGCCGCGATCAATTCGCTGGAACCATTTCCGAGGCTGATCTGATCGATAGAAAGTCCATATTCTTCCGCCAGCATTGCCCTGAGTTTTCTTGCACTCATATCCGGATATGAGTGCAAGAAAACTCAGGGC
>CAZSRN010000371.1:1057-1922 GCA_964609115.1 uncultured Veillonellaceae bacterium
TTCGCATCCAGTTTGTGAAGCCACTTCTGTTCCTCTTCCATTGAGTAATAGGGCAATTTATCTGTACCGGGTCTAAACATTTCGTTTCCTCCTCAGGGAAATTGCCTCCGCATGCGCGGCCAATCCTTCCGCCTCAGCCAGCTGAATAATATCACCGGCGGCAGGAATCAAGTCTTCTGCGGCATAACAAATCACGCTGGTTGTTTTTACAAAAGTATCGACATTCAATACTGAAGCATAACGCGCCGTACCCCCTGTCGGCAGCACATGGCTCGGTCCGGCAAAATAATCGCCAAGCGGCTCGGGAGAATACTCTCCCAAAAAAATCGCGCCTGCGTGTCGAATCAAAGGTAAAAGTGTTTCCGGCGACTCCGTCAGTATTTCCAGATGTTCCGGCGCTGCCGCATTCACACATTGGGCGGCTTGCTTTCCATCCCTTACCAGTAAAATCATGCCTTGCCTGTCAAGAGCCGTCTGTGCAGTTGCAGCCCGCGGTAATGCTGAAATTTGGACCTTCAGTTCTGCTTCGACCTGTTCGGCCAATACTTCGCTGTCCGTTATCAAAATACTGGAAGCCAATTCATCATGTTCCGCCTGACTCAACATGTCGGACGCCACATATGCGGCATCTGAATGTCCATCGGCAACAATCATGATTTCGCTCGGTCCTGCCAACATATCAATATCACAATACCCATATACGGCTTTCTTCGCAAGCGTCACAAAAAGATTGCCGGGTCCAACGATTTTATCAACCTTGGGTATGTTTTTCGTTCCAAACGCCAGCGCGGCAATAGCCTGTGCACCGCCAATCCGAAAAATCCGGTTCACACCAGCCACTTCGGCAGCCGCCAGCACCAAGGGA
>CAZSRN010000372.1:0-1920 GCA_964609115.1 uncultured Veillonellaceae bacterium
TGATTGCGGGGTTTGAAAAAGCTACGGCGGGAGAAATCTGGATTGGCGACCAAGTCGTAAGTAAAGCCGGAGAGGGAATTTTCGTGCCGCCGGAAAAACGCCATATCGGCATGGTATTCCAATCCTATGCCGTATGGCCGCACATGAATGTGTTTGACAATGTGGCGTATCCGCTGAAAATCCAAAAAATGTCGTCCGAACAAATTAAAGAACAGACAACCAAGGTGCTGGGATTGGTTCATTTGGACGAGTATGCTGCCCGTTTCCCCAATCAGCTGTCAGGCGGACAGCAACAACGCGTAGCGTTGGCCAGGGCGCTTGTTGCGGCTCCGGGATTATTGCTGCTGGATGAGCCTCTATCCAATTTGGACGCTAAATTACGGGAAAGCATGCGTTTTGAAATCAAGGATCTTCAGAGAAAGTTGGGCCTGACTGTTATTTATGTCACGCATGATCAAGCGGAAGCAATGGCAATGTCCGACCGCATTATTGTGATGTACAAGGGCGTAATTCAGCAAGTGGATGTTCCCACTCAAATTTATGAACATCCAGCGAATCCGACAGTGGCAGATTTTATCGGACTGGTCAATTTTCTGGAAGGGGAAGCGGAACCCGGTGTCATTCACTTTAGACAATTGGGATGTTCTTTGCCGGCGGAGGTTGCTTTTAGCGGACCGGCGCGGGTAGCCGTGCGTCCTGAGCACATCACCATATCGAAGAATAAAGCTGCGGGGTCTTTGCAGGGAAAGCTGCTGAGGAAACTCTATCTCGGTGACTCCACAGACTTGCGAATTCTTGTTGGAGACACGGAATTGCGCGTCATAGACCGGGGTACGAGTTTTTCCGCGTATGCCGAGGGCGAAGAAGTTTTCTTGAACTTCGGCTACATGATGGCTTTTCCAAAATGAGTGCGCTCACCGACATACGATTGTTTCTGTTGGATATGGATGGTACAGTTTACTTGGGGAGCCGGCTGTTGCCCGGTTCCCTCGATTTTTTGCACTACCTTGCAGAGACAGGTAGGGACCATTTGTTTTTGACCAATAATTCATCCCGAAATTCACATTATTATGCGCAAAAGTTGACAAAGCTCGGCTGGACAGCACAACCGGAGGAAATTCTTACATCCGGAGAAGCTACAGCGTTATATCTGGGCGGGATAAAACCAGCAGCCAAAGTGTATTTGCTGGGGACTCCGGATTTAGAGGCGGAATTTGCAGCGCATGGATTTATGCTGACCGATGAACAGCCGGATTATGTCGTGTTGGGTTTTGATATGACCTTGACCTATGAAAAATTGGTACGGGCATGCGATCTGATTCGTGCAGGAGTGCCGTTTATTGCAACGCATCCCGATCTTAACTGCCCGACTGAAACCGGATATATTCCGGACTGCGGAGCGATGACTGCCCTCATTACGGCTTCGACCGGAGTGAGACCTCGCGTTATCGGCAAACCCAATCGAGAAATTATTGACGCCATGTTTCGTAAGAAACCGGTGCAACGAACCCAGGTTGCGATGGTTGGCGATCGGTTATATACGGATATTGTGATGGGGCATAATGCAGAAGTGACATCGGTGTTGGTTTTGTCCGGCGAAGCCAAAGAATCCGATATACCGGCAGCTCCGGTAAAGCCTGATTATGTGGTGGCGGGTCTGGGAGCTTTATTTGAGTCGTTGAAAAAGGCAGATAGAGATGCTTCACAACGCTCCTAAGCAAGGCAATAGCAATCGTGGATGGAAATGGTGTATTAAACAAAACTGTAACAATAAAAGAGCTGCGAAAAACTAAGAAAGTTTTTCGCAGCTCTTACTACTTATGGGGATAACCAGCCAGTGCAACGCTGCAAAATAAAGCCGCAGGTTATAGTAAAAACTTAGGCAACCAAGTGGCAAGCTCTGGGAACACAGCTAATATA
>CAZSRN010000373.1:0-1917 GCA_964609115.1 uncultured Veillonellaceae bacterium
GAAAAAAGCTATGGACGCAGTGAAATAAAAACCGTGTTTCTACAGGAGAAGACGGATCGCGTGCGGTCCGTCTTCTTTGCTACATATAAACGACCAAGGGGATTGAAGCATGAACGGTGAAATGCGGATCCGTTACAGTGACGGCACAGAAAAATTCTATGTGCGGGGAACTCGGCTGAAGACTCTGGCTCAGGAACGGCAGTCGCATTATCCGGCGCTGATTGTTGCGGCCCGGGTGAATAATGCATTGACGGACTTGCAGGTTGGACAGCAATCCGATGCGCAAATAGATTTTTTTGACCTAAGCTCCGGACAAGGAATGAAAGTATATGAACGCAGCTTAACTTTTGTTCTGCTCGTAGCAGCGCAACGGTTATATCCCGGCAAAGAAATTGTGGTGGAACATTCACTGGGAAATGCTTTATACTTTGAATGGCTGTTGGGCCGTCCGGTTACGGAAGCAGACGTAGTGCTGCTTCGGCAAGCCATGTCCGTTATTATTGCGGATGATTTGCCGATTGTCCGAAAAAATATGCCGTTGAGCGAGGCCATTCAACAGTTCGAGTCGGTTGGCAATATGGAAAAAGCACGGTTGTTGCGGCAAATTGAAAGGGATACGGTAAGCTTGTATACATGCGATGGAGTCATGGATTACTTTTATGGTCCGATGGTTCCAGAAACCGGATACTTGAAACAATTTGAGCTACAGTATTATCCGCCGGGGTTTGTTTTGCAATTTCCGGATAAAACAGACCCGGACGCCATACCGGCGTTTGCTGATCATCCCAAGTTGGCGCAGATTTTTTTGGAGGCTGAACGTTGGGGAGATCTTCTGGGATGTCCTACAGTGTCGCAACTGAATGAAGCCCTGTTGTCCGGTGATTTTTTTGAAATTATGCGGGTAGCGGAAGCTCTACATGAGAAAAAAGTGGCTGCTATTGCCGATATGGTGGATGAACGTCGTCCAGCCGTCAGGATGGTGATGATTGCAGGTCCTTCTTCCTCAGGAAAAACTACATTTATTCAACGTTTGGGAATTCAACTGAGGGTACATGGAATCCGTTCCGTGCCTATTTCCCTGGACGATTATTTTCTGGACAGGGAGCAGACTCCGCGCACAACAAATGGAGACTATGATTTTGAATCCATTCATGCGTTGGACCTTCCTTTGCTAAATGAACACTTGGGCAAGCTATTGGCCGGGCATACAGTGGAACCCCCTTTTTACAATTTTAAAACCGGCCGGCGAGAATATTCCGGCAAAAAACTGCAACTGGACCCCGATCATGTTTTGCTCATTGAGGGAATTCACGGCTTGAATCCAGGATTAACGGCAACGGTCTCCCGCGACCGGAAGCTGTTGATTTATATTAGCGCATTAACGCAATTGGCGATTGACAACCACAATCGGATTCCCACAACGGACACCCGTTTGATTCGCCGCATTGTCAGGGACAATCAGTTCCGCAGTCATGATGCGCTCCAGACGTTGCGACTCTGGCCGGCCGTTCGCAGTGGTGAAGAAGTTAACATTTTTCCTTTTCAGGAAGAGGCTGATGTAATGTTCAATTCGGCTCTGATTTATGAATTGTCGATACTGCGCCAATATGCGGAACCTTTATTAGCCAAAATTACGCCGGAATACCCGGAGTATCTGGAAGCACGGCGATTGACCGGATTTCTGCGGCATTTTCGTTTGGCGCCGGCGGATCAGGTTCCTTCCACTTCGATTTTGCGGGAATTTATTGGCTAAGAGAATTGAAATCAATATATTTGCGCGCTAAGAATAATAGGGGGTAATGACTATGGCAAACTACAATCCGTTGACACCTGCGCTGGTCAAAGAGCTGGAACTGGAGCAGCACTTCGTCTTTTCCGGCGAGGCGGATCGGGGACTGCCTCGCTTGCTGCGGCTGG
>CAZSRN010000374.1:0-1909 GCA_964609115.1 uncultured Veillonellaceae bacterium
TCGGTTGTTGATCGTGGAGATTGATTTTCGTGATTCGGTAATTTATTTGGATGATACGTTGCCGTTGATATGGGAAGGACCTAATGCTGCCGAAACGATTGGGCCTCGGGAACGTCGGAGGATTTTGGACAATATTTATGATTACTTGGTGAAAGAGCGGGGTTTTACCCATGTGGAATATATTCGGTGATTGAATCGGACAGAATGACAGGGTGGTTTTTTGCAGGGACTGAATGTCTTCGGTTGTACTGGAAAATTTTTGCGATAATTTTTATAAAACGGCAGGAACTTTCCCAACCAGTGCGAAGTAAATATATTGAAAAGGAAATGCAACAATATTGCGATTATTTGATTCGTTTATGAGAGTGCCTCGGTCGATTACGGGCTGACCGGAAACAATGAAATACAGCGCTCGATTTTATGGGCATCCGGGCGGAGTGCTGTTTTTTCATGCACTCTGCCTTTGTGTTTTTGTTGAGCAACGGGCAAAAAATCTAAATAATGAAGGGGGTAGAAAAATGCAAAAACGGATTCTCAAAATTAATGGGGTTGAACGGACTTTTCTTGCTGATGAGGACAAGACATTGGCCAGTGTTTTACGGGAACAATTTCTGCTGACCGGCTGCAAAGTGGGTTGCGGAACCGGCCAGTGCGGTGCTTGTTCGATTATCCTGAACGGTAAAGTTACCAGGTCCTGTATCGTGAAAATGAACCGGGTAGCCGACCATGCGGAAATTTTGACCATTGAAGGCTTGGGAACTCCGGAAAATCTGCATCCGCTGCAAGTGTCATGGATGGCTCATGGTGCGGCGCAATGCGGTTTTTGCACTACCGGCTTCATTCTGTCCTCCAAAGTTTTGCTGGACGAAAACCGGAACCCAACCCGGGAGCAGGTTCGCGACTGGTTCCATAAGAACCGTAATGCGTGCCGTTGTACGGGCTACAAACCGTTGATTGACGCGGTTATGGATGCCGCTAAAGTATTGCGCGGGGAAAAGAAAGCTGAAGACCTGCTGTTTAAGCCGGGCAAGGACGGCAAGATTATTGGGACATATTTCCAACGCCCGTCCGCTGTGGCTAAAGTTACCGGAACCTGGGACTTTGGCGCTGAGGGAGCCTTGCAAATGCCTACGGGAACTCTGCGACTGGCGCTCGTGCAGGCAGAGGTTTCCCATGCGCTGATTAAAAACATTGATACTTCGGAAGCGGAAAAGATGCCGGGTGTGTTCAAGGTTGTGACGCATAAGGATGTGAAGGGCAAAAACGCCATTACCGGCCTGATTACTTTTCCCACAAACAAGGGGGATGGCTGGGACCGCCCGATTCTTTGCAAAGATAAGGTGTTTCAGTACGGAGACGCCATTGCCATTGTGTGTGCGGATACGGAAGCCAATGCGCAGGCTGCCGCTAAAATGGTCAAGGTAGATCTGGAAATTTTGCCCGCCTATATGAGTGCGCCGGCGGCAATGGCTCAGGATGCGATTGAAATTCATCCAGGGACTCCGAATGTTTATTTTGAGCAGGGCATCGTCAAAGGCGATGAAACCAAGCCGCTTATGGAAAAAGCGGCGTATGTGGTGGAAGATGATTTTTATTGCAGCCGCCAACCGCATTTGACGATTGAACCGGATTGCGGCTATGCCTATTTTGATGAAGAAGGACGCTTGACGATTCACTCCAAGAGCATTGGAATATTCTTGCATCATGCGATGATCTGTCCCGGACTGGGGATTGAGCCGGACAAGCTGCGCCTCGTCCAGAATCCATCAGGCGGAACCTTCGGCTACAAATTCAGCCCGACGATGGAAGCTTTGTTGGGAGTTGCCTGCATGGCGACCTGTCGTCCCGTTTCTTTGGTTTATTCCATGTACCAGCACATCACCTATACCGGCAAGCGTTCACCGGGTTT
>CAZSRN010000375.1:0-1908 GCA_964609115.1 uncultured Veillonellaceae bacterium
TTCCACCGGATACATGCCGCAATACACCATCGGCGTTACTTTGCGATATCCCGGCTTGTTGCACATGGATGTGGTGCAGGAACGGCTGGAACGGGAGTACCAGATGTCCCTCGTCATTACGGCCCCCAACGTTATCTATCAGGTTCGCAAGACGGACGGAGAAGTCCTGCTGATCGCCAATCCCTCACGAATGCCTGTACCTCAGGTGATTGAAGCGATCGGAGAACCTTATGTAAAGGCGACCATCATTGTGCCCAATGATTTCGTCGGCGCCATTATGGAATTGTCGCAGGAAAAACGCGGTGAATTCAAGGATATGAAATATATGGACACGACTCGGGTGATGCTGACATACCATCTGCCGCTGTCGGAAATTATTTATGATTATTTTGATAAGCTGAAGACGGTCAGCCGCGGGTATGCCTCCCTGGACTACGAATTGGAGGGATACCAGGAATCGGATCTGGTCAAGATGGACATCCTGTTGAATGAAGAACCGGTCGATGCCCTGTCGATTATCGTACATAGGGAAAAATCGGTGCCCAGGGGACGGCAGCTGGTCGAAAAACTGCGGAGCCTCATTCCCCGGCAAATGTTCGCGATCCCGATTCAGGCGGCTATCGGCAATAAAGTCATTGCCCGCGAAACCATCAGTGCGTTGCGCAAAGATGTGCTGGCCAAATGCTATGGCGGCGACATTACCCGAAAACGCAAACTGCTGGAAAAACAAAAGGCCGGCAAGAAGCGGATGAAACAGGTGGGTAGCGTGGAACTGCCGCAGGAAGCGTTCATGGCGGTGCTGAAACGGGATTAAGGAGCGAGTCGTTGAATACTCTTGGCGTATACATTCACATTCCGTTCTGCCGGGCAAAATGCACTTATTGTGCATTTGTGTCGCAGGTTTGTGATGAGACGGTACAGCGATCTTATGTCGCCGCCCTCTGTGGGGAAATTTCCGCAGCGGGCGGCGATTTCTCCGTGCCGGTGGACACTATTTTTTTTGGCGGGGGAACGCCGACGGTGCTGAATCCGACGGATTTGACGGCGATTTTGCAGACCATACTCACTTCTTTTTCGGTGGCGGAGGAAGCGGAAATCAGCCTTGAAGCCAATCCGGGGACTGCCGGTCTGGATTCGCTGCAGCTGCTGCGTCAGGCCGGCTTCAATCGCGTAAGCTTCGGCGTGCAAAGTTTTGACGATGCGGTGCTGACCGGCATTGGCCGAATTCATCGGGCGGATGATGCAGAACGGGCCATCGCGGAAGCGCGGGCCGCCGGATTCGAAAATATCAGCCTTGATCTGATGTACGGCTTGCCGCTGCAGACTCTTTCCAGTTGGAAAGAAACGTTGCAACGGGCTGTGGCGCTTGCCCCCCGCCATATTTCAGCCTACGGACTGAAAGTGGAAGAGGGAACGCTCCTGGAAAAGATGCTGGCAACGGGGCAGAGCGCATTGCCGCCGGAAGAGGAAGAAGAGGCGATGTATGATTGCCTGAATGAGTTTTTACCTGCGCAGGGGTTTGCCCGGTATGAAATATCCAATTTTGCTCCGGCAGGATATGAATGCCGCCACAACTTGAAGTACTGGAACTACCAACCGTATCGAGGCTTTGGCGTTGCGGCCCATTCGTTCGATGGCCGGGAACGATTCGCCAATACCGAAAAAATTGCATTCTATGTTACGCAGCAGGCCACAGGCGGGATTACGGAGGATTTTCGGGAAACGTTGTCGGAGGCAACGGCGATGTCGGAATACGTTTTTTTGTCGCTTCGGACAACGCAGGGTCTTTCCGGTCCGGCATTCACGAATCGATTCGGACAGGATTTTTTGAAAATCTACGCAGAACCGGTCGCCCGGCTGATAAATATCGGCTTGCTGGAAGAAAAAAATGAGGGTTGGCGTTTGACG
>CAZSRN010000376.1:0-1899 GCA_964609115.1 uncultured Veillonellaceae bacterium
CACAAGAGACGGATAAAGAGCTTTAATTTCTGACAGATTTTTCAGAGGCCCTTTTTTTTGCAGTATGTCGGTTAGCAGGGCAATGATCGGGGCTAGATCGATATTTTCCTCAGGATGCATGATCTAGGCCTTGCTGGTTTCGACAATTTCTGCAACGAAACGGCAGGTTCTGTCTCCGGTGCACCAGCAGTCCACTTCCTTCACGTGATATTTGTCGCCGGTGAAGCTTTCCAATAAACCGGAGATAAAGCCTTCATCATAGACGCATATCTCGTCATCCAGTTCAGGCAAGCCGGAACAGTCCAGATCTTCCGCGATACTGAGGGTAAAGCGTCCCCGTTCATAGTCCGCCTCTTCCAGACGCAAAATTCCGATGCCTTTTTCCATGAGGGCTGTTTGCAAAGATTTGATGAAATCACCGACATTATCACAGTGGGGCACCGCATTTTGGAAGAAATGTTTTCCCGCCAAATGGCCTGCTTCAGAAAACAAGCGATCCGCTGTATCTGTACCATAATTTTCTTCCAACACATCGCGGAAACAAAACTGCATCAGGCGATAGACTTCCAGACGCACCAACGGGCCCAGGTTGGGTCTGCCTTCTTCTATGTCTCCCAATAGGGACCAATTGAACTCATACTTGCGTGTCATTACGTTCGCTCCCTTATTTGTTTAATTTTAGATAATACAATTATTTCCGTATCAATTGAAGATTATCCTGCATATTTCGCTATTTTTCGAATCAACTATCCCACCTGGATAGTGAGCAGAGGGAAATAAAGGGAAAAACTAGTTGCTCAGGCAATTGTCGCCCCTGTGCATACATGACAAAATGAATAGGAAATAAGGAACGCTGCGGCCTTACTATTTTTAAAATCAATTTGTTGAGGGGGATGTTTCTATTGTTTAATTCTATTCGTACAAAACTGATTGTGTTTGTGTCGCTCGTGTTGGTCGTGGTTGCTGGCGCAACTATGGGTGCGGTGTTATATTTTTTCACCGACTATTCGGATTCAAACGCAAAAGAAGAAGCTCAATCCGGTGTGGCGGGGTTCCATCGATTCATTGAGGACTCCAAAGCTGATATGAAGGAGAAAGCTATCCTGCTCGCTGCGAATCAGGATGTAGTCAAGGCGGTGGAGGCAAGGGATACAGAGCAGGTTCTTCAGGTCATGAGCAGATTGTTGAAGGACATAACGATCGATTCGGTGACGATATCCGATAATAATGGCGTTGTCATTGCCCGCACGCATGAACCGGCCAAGAAGGGCGACAAGATCATCAATCAGAAGAATGTTAGCGAAGCAATGAAAGGGAACGTGACTTCGGCGATTGAACCAGGGGTCCTTTTCAAGTTGTCAGCGCGTGCCGGCGCTCCGGTAAGGAACGCGCAGGGACAGATCATAGGCGTGATTACTCCCGGCGTAACGCTGAGCAAAAATGAAGTGGTAGATCAGGTAAAAAAGATGTATCAAGTGGACGCCACCCTCTTCTTGGGAGACACACGGGAGGCGACAACTGTCACAGTGGACGGTAAACGTCAGATCGGGACTAAGCTCGATCCCAAAATTGCCGAAATTGTATTGAATCAAAATAAACGATTTGATGGCGAGGCCCAGATCCTCGGGCAAACTTATCTGACCTCCTACGAACCGATTATCGGGCCGGAAGGGAAAGCGATCGGCGTTATGTTTGCCGGCAAGCCCCTGACGGACGCCCATGTTGCACGCAACAAGATGGGGATGGCGGTTGGAGTGGCCACTTTAGTTGCTCTGATATTGGCATTTTTCGCCACATTATTTATGGCCAAACGAATTACCGATCCATTGCAGCAGCTTGGTTCGATTGTCAAGGCTGTGGCTGGCGGCGACCTGACTCGGACCGCGGATGTAAAATCGT
>CAZSRN010000377.1:0-1887 GCA_964609115.1 uncultured Veillonellaceae bacterium
GGATACCACATTTGTACTTCCCGGAACGATGTCAAGGAAAAAACAGGTTGTGCCTCCCTTGGTGGAAGCGGCGCGGGAAGAAGAGTACTAACCTAAGAAACACTAAAGCCCCGGTTTGCACCGGGGCTTTAGTGTTTCTTAGGTTAAAAATTAAAAGTTTTATTTAATTAGCTTGACCAATAATCCACCATATTGATAGATAACCGGTGCAAAAACCAGTGAGACAACAGTCATAAGCTTAATAAGAATGTTCATTGCAGGGGAAGAAGTATCCTTGAAGGGGTCGCCCACGGTATCGCCAACGACTGCCGATTTATGTGCGGGACTTCCTTTGCCGCCGTATTCTCCGCCTTCAATATATTTCTTGGCATTGTCCCAAGCGCCACCGGCATTGGCCATGAATATCGCCAACAGAACGCCGGTAACGACAGCGCCGGCAATAAATCCGGCCAGAGCGTCTGTGCCAAGGAGCAGTCCCATTGCCAGAGGAAGAATGATGGCAAGAGAACCGGGCAGGAGCATTTTATTCAGGGCTGCTGCGGTCGAAATATCTACACATTTGGCATGCTCGGGTTTTGCCTTTCCTTCCATCAATCCGGGGATTTCACGGAATTGACGCCGAACTTCCTCAATCATTTCATTTGCTGCATCGCCGACCGCTTCCATGGTCAGAGCGGCAAACAGGAAAGGAATCATGGCGCCAATAAATAGTCCGGTAAGCGTCAAGGGATTCAGAAGATCGATGATTTGCAACTTGACTGCCTGCGCATAGGAGGCAAACAGTGCAAGAGCAGTGAGGGCCGCCGAACTGATTGCAAACCCTTTGGCGATAGCCGCAGTGGTATTGCCGACGGCATCCAGTTTATCCGTTATTTCTCGTACGCTGTGGGGCATTTCAGCCATTTCGGCGATTCCACCCGCATTGTCTGAAATTGGACCATAAGCATCGACGGCAACCGTGATACCTGTCGTGGACAACATTCCGACAGCCGCCAACGAAATTCCGTATAACCCAAGCAGAGCATTTTGAGCTCCACCCATTACATAATACGAGACCAACATGCCGATACACATGAACACCATCGGCCAGACGGTAGAATACATGCCGACCGCCATGCCGGAAATCAGAGTCGTTGCAGCACCGGTCTGGGATTGGTAAGCAATATTCTTTACCGATTGATAATCACCGGAAGTATAAATTTCAGTAATTTTTCCGATTGCCAAACCTGCAACCAGCCCTGCACTGAGCGCCGCAAACGCTTTGAAATCGCCAAAAAACATTTTACTCAGTACGGCCGCCGCTACGATGGTAACAGCGCCTGCAACATAGGTGCCGAGGTTCAACGCGCTCTGCGGATTGTTTGCATTACTGTCGCGACCAATCAGTATTCCAATAATGCATGCGATAACACCAAGTCCGCACAAGGAAAAAACAAACAGAATGCCTTCCCCATTTTTGTATAAAATGGCGCCGAGCGTAAAAGCACCGACGATGGAACCAACGTAGGATTCAAACAGGTCGGCGCCCATGCCTGCAACGTCGCCGACGTTATCGCCCACATTATCGGCAATAACTGCCGGATTACGGGGATCGTCTTCAGGAATACCTGCTTCCACTTTGCCGACCAAGTCAGCACCGACGTCAGCAGCTTTGGTATAAATACCACCGCCGACACGAGCAAATAAAGCAATGGAACTGGCGCCCAGACTAAATCCGGTTATGTAGTTCACATTCTGATTAAATAGAAGATAAAAACTGCCTAAGCCCAACATGCCAAGACCGGCTACACACATACCCATGACTGCCCCGCCGGAAAATGCAATTTTCAACGAAGGCCCGATACCCTGTTGGGCAGCGGCAGCGGCGCGGACATTAGCTTTGGTAGC
>CAZSRN010000378.1:0-1878 GCA_964609115.1 uncultured Veillonellaceae bacterium
GTCACGCCCTGCACCCGGGCCAGAATTTGCGGCACTTCCGCTTCGGTCACCAGTTGATGGGTTTTGTAGGTTTCCAGCGCGTTGCGAATCCCCTTCATCCCGCGATCGATGCTCTCCTGCGTACGGCCATACATCTTGACATTGTAGCCGGCCTTGGCGAACATCACTGCCGTCCCGTGTCCCATGGTCCCTGTTCCTACATTGCAAATCGTCCGGATGTCTTTCGCTTCCATTCATTTTCCCCCTTTTCTTTTTACTCGGCAACTGCTGGCGGATATCCCGGCAATCGGCATATCCACATGGTTCTTTTTCTCTCGCACTCCCGCCGGTCAGCAAGTTCTTCCATCTCCATTATATAAGTAAAAAACCTGCCAGAATAGAGCCAATTTTGTTAAACCCGTTATTGCGTGTACAACACGCCGATTCCCGCCGCCAACATCAACAAACCCGCGACCAGATGCAAGCGCCGAGAGTTCTTCGCTTGCCAGTCCGAGGCTTTTTCCACAGTTAATTTTCCCATATAAACCAACACGGCAATCAACACCAACGGGGATACAAAGATCAGGTTATAAAGAATCAAATAGGCGAAAAAAGCCGGCGTCATCCCCCATTTTGACAATATACCCAGGGCAAAAAAATATGGTCCGCCAGTACAGGGAAGTTCAATCAAGGTAACCACGCTTCCCATGGCAAAAGACGCCCAGGGGGTTGTTGCTTTCCGCAACAGGGAAAATAACAGAGGCCGCCATGCCTGCGGAATTTCCGCCGTAAAGCCACCGGCGCCATAGGCAAAAAAATCTTTGAGATTCAAAATACCGACCACAATGGCAAGTATCCCCACGAAGTTTCGCACCCATTCCGACACGCCCAGGAACGTCAGCGCCTTCACAATGCCAACGCCAACCAGGATGTACGTAAGAAAGACCGAAAAAATAAAGGAAGCGGCTGAAAAGATCAGTCGCTTTCCGCTTTCATGATACAAACTTACGAAGCTGAGCAAGATAATCAACACCAAGATCGCGCAGGGATTGACTGAATCCGCCAATGCCGCTCCCATGATTCCCAGCAGCCCCATCGTGTCCGACCGACTGTCCGTCAACCCGGCATTTCCCTGTTCAGCGGCGGCTACCACCTCTTTTTCCAGTTCCTGCAGTTGCGGTATTCCCATATACATCCGGCCGCCATAAAAAGCGACAGGCACCGCCCACTCCGTTTCCGGGATCCCCTGCATCTTGAAAAACATCACCATGCGGTCAGCATTTTCCCGGCTGTCATATACTTCGTATTTTTCCACCGCGACACCCTTGGCGAGGATTCGTTCCATGATAGGCGCCGCTTCCTTGCAAGCGGGACAGGTATTGCCGTAAAAATACATGACCGTTTTCGCTGGCGCCGCCTGCACAGTTAATTGAGGCGCCAATCCCAAACAAAGAATCCCTGTCAGCACAAGGAACAATATTTTTTTCAACGCAATCCATCCTTTTCCGGGGCTGATCAGCTAAATTTCCGGTCAGCTATTTTTCCTTTCCTAATTGTACCCGCAAATAACAGCGCCGGCAAGTTGTTCATGCACCATTACTCGGCAACCTGAATTACCGCCTGTGTCGTCTGCATTCCGGCTTTGGGACAGTCACGTTCGATCTTAACAGTTCCTGCGCCAGGCTGCGTAAATTTGACGCTGAATTCCAGAACGTCAACTTTTCCTTTGCTCCATGCACCCGGATCAACCAGCTCGCCGCCGCTTATCCGGATTCTCGTCTGCTCAAGCGGCAACACACAGGATCGGTGGATCGCCGCCCGCTCCAGTCGAAACCCCACCGTATCGCCAACCTTCGCGGTTGCCGTTGACGGAATCAGATCCATCGCGCAGGCCAAAGC
>CAZSRN010000379.1:0-1108 GCA_964609115.1 uncultured Veillonellaceae bacterium
TTTTTCAGCTAATAGCATTCTAACGGACCTCCTTGAAATAATCAAGCGTTTTTTGTAGAGACTCCATATCTTCTACATTCAAATTAATAATTTCCGGTGCTATTTTTTTGGTAAAACCGGTCAAAACCTTCCCCGGTCCCACCTCAACGCTGACAGTTGCGCCAAATTCGGCAACCGTAGCGACGCAATCTTCCCAAAGAACGGGACTCGCAGCCTGCGCCACAAGCAAATCTTTAATCCCTTCTTTGCTGGTAGATATCTTGCCATTAACATTAGCTACCACAGGTATGATAGGTTCATGGAATTTAACTTTAGCCAATTCAACAGCCAGCTTTTCTGCTGCCGGTTTCAGCAATGTGCTATGGAACGGAGCGCTTACCGGCAACATGATGGTTCGTTTTGCACCGGCGGCCTTTAACGCCTCGGCGGCTTTTTCCACCGCAGTAGTTTTTCCTGCGATGACAATTTGCCCCGGGCAATTGAAATTAACAGCCTGGACGGCCCCTTGTTCTTTTTCTACTTGCGCACAAACTTCCACCACGAATTCCCGAGAAATCCCCATCACTGCCGCCATGGCGCCCTGACCCAACGGAACTGCTTCTTGCATGAACTGACCGCGCTTGTTTACCAAACGGACTGCATCAGCAAAATCCAGTACTTCTGCAGCTACCAGCGCGGAATACTCACCCAAACTATGCCCCGCCGTAACATTCGCTTTTATGCCCGCCTCCTGCAATACTCGAAAGGCGGCCACACTGACCGTCAATATCGCTGGTTGCGTATTGAACGTTTTTCGCAGTTCTTCTTCCGGACCTTCAAAACAAAGTTTACTAATCGAAAACCCTAATGCCTGATCCGCTTCCTCAAAAATTTGTCTGGCAATTGGAAAATTATCCGCAAGTTCCTTACCCATTCCCACCGACTGGGATCCTTGTCCAGGAAACAGAAATGCGATTTTCACCGTGACGTCCCTTCCTTCCAGTTCAAAACTGTGTAATGCTTACTTTCCCCAACGGAATGCAATGGAGGCCCACGTCAATCCCGCACCAAATCCAACCATTAAAACGAGATCACCCGGTTTAATTCTTCCATCTCGAACTCCTTCTTC
>CAZSRN010000379.1:1118-1859 GCA_964609115.1 uncultured Veillonellaceae bacterium
GGAATGGACGCTGAAGACGTGTTCCCGTATTTATCCAAGTTAATAATTACTTTCTCCATTGGCATCTTGAGTCGCTTGGCTGCCGACTGAATAATCCGCATATTGGCCTGATGCGGAATCAGCCAGTCAATGTCGGCTTCCGTGAGTCCAGCGTCTTCCATTGCTTTTGCAGCGGCTTCGCCCATCACCCGCACGGCGAATTTGAATACTTCATTGCCTTCCATATGAACAGAATGCAAATTCTGTTTTACAGTTTCCTCTGTCGCCGGCATTCTTGTCCCGCCGGCAGGAAATTTCAATAGTTCACCGCCCGCGCCATCAGCACCCATAAAGCTTCCCAATATACCGTATGGAGCTGCAACTTCGCCGAGAATCAATGCTCCGGCGCCATCGCCAAAAAGGATACAGGTATTACGATCTTTCCAGTTCATGATGCGACTCAACGTTTCAGAACCAATGATAAGCACCTTTTTATACAACCCGGATTTTACCATTTGACTGGCCACGCCTAGACTATAAACAAAACCCGAGCAGCCTGCAGACAAATCAAAAGCAGCTGCATTTTTGGCACCGATAATATCCTGCACCAGACAGGCCGTAGAAGGGAAGGCATGATCAGCAGAAGCTGTGGCAACGATTATAAGTTCAATCTCTTCTGGCTTTACGCCGGCATCTGCCAGAGCCCGTTCTGCTGCAATGACGGACATATCGGAAGTAGCTTCGTTTTCAGAAGCAATATGC
>CAZSRN010000380.1:0-1857 GCA_964609115.1 uncultured Veillonellaceae bacterium
TGTATTGTTTTGATTCGGGCAATCGCTTTCTTCACTTCACGAATCCTCATGGGATTCTCCAACTGGCCTGTCGCAATTTGGAAGCGAAGATTGAACAATTCTTCTTTCAGTCCAGCTATCTTTTGCTCCATTTCCGAAGCATTAAGGTCTCTAATTTCTTTAACCTTCATCAATCTCGCCACCTGCTTCCACCTCAAGCTGGCCAGCTTTGGGGCCTACTACAAATTTTGTTTTAATAGGCAACTTATGCGCCGCCAGTCGAAATGCTTCTTTTGCGACTTCTTCTGTAACGCCGGCCATCTCGAACATAATTCTACCGGGTTTCACAACGGCTACCCAGTATTCCGGGGAGCCTTTGCCGCTGCCCATACGGGTTTCGGCGGGTTTTGAAGTAACAGGCTTATCCGGGAATATTTTAATCCAGACTTGGCCGCCTCTTTTTATATAACGGGTCATAGCAATACGCGCTGCTTCAATCTGGCGATTCGTAATCCAAGACGGTTCCAATGCTTCAAGTCCATACTCGCCAAATGATACCGTATTTCCTTTATTAGCATGTCCCTTCATTCGACCACGAAACTGTTTCCGATGTTTTACTCTTTTTGGTAATAACATTAGTTCCCAGCCCCCTCGCTCTGAGGAATCTGCGCCTGTTGTCTGATCGGTTTGGCTGTAGGAAGCACTTCGCCTCGATAAATCCAAACTTTAACACCAATTCGTCCGAATGTAGTATGAGCTTCGGCAGTACCATAATTAATGTCGGCTCGCAACGTGTGCAACGGGATACTGCCTTCGCGATAGGATTCAGTCCGGGCGATTTCAGCACCGCCAAGACGACCTGCCACCATGACCTTGATTCCCTTTGCTCCAATGCGCATGGTGCGTCCCACTGTCTGCTTCATTACGCGCCGGAATGCCATACGTTTTTCCAGCTGTGCAGCAACATTTTCTGCAACCAGTGTAGAATCCATTTCCGCCTGCTTAATTTCAGCAATATTAACATCAATTGTTTTTTCTGTCAGCTTTTTCAAAGCTTTTTTCAGTTCTTCAATACTTGCTCCTCCCCGACCAATAACCATGCCGGGTTTAGCGGTATGAAGAGTTACTTTGATCCGGTTGGCGGCTCGCTCAATCTCAACTTTTGAAAGACTGGCGGATGCCAATTTTGTTTTCAAAAACTTACGGATCTTCATATCTTCGTGTAGGTTTGTTGCATAATCTTTATCGGCGTACCATCGTGCGTCCCATGTTTTGATAATACCGATGCGAAGACCATGCGGATTCACTTTCTGTCCCACTGCGATTCCCTCCTCCGCCTCGTTATCTTTCCTTAACCACAACGGTCACATGACTGCTGCGTTTAAGGATTTTGAATGCCTGTCCCCGAGATCGGGGATGAACCCTCTTCATCGTCGGCCCTTGATCAACATAGGCGGCCGAAACATAAAGAGCATCGGAATTCATGTCATAGTTGTGTTCCGCATTGGCAATCGCCGACTTCAAGACTTTATAGATGACGCCTGAAGCAACTTTGGGCGTATTTTTCAAAACAGCCAATGCTTCCGTAACATCCTTGCCCCGGATCAGATCGATTACTATACGAACCTTGCGCGGAGCGATCCGCACATATTTGGCAATCGACTTTGCTTCCACGAATTAACCCCCTTTTTGAAAGCTGCCTATTTGGCAGTGCTCTTGACGCCAGTTGCTCTTTCCGCTTTGGAACCATGACCTCTAAAAGTTCGGGTCGGAGCAAATTCACCGAGTTTATGACCAACCATATCTTCTGTCATGTAAACTGGAACATGCTTTCTGCCATCATGGACGGCAATTGTATGTCCAACGAAAGAAGGCAGG
>CAZSRN010000381.1:0-1855 GCA_964609115.1 uncultured Veillonellaceae bacterium
ATCCATCCAATTGCGGAAAGACCAGATCAAATTCACCGTGATATTTCAGCCCGATCGACAGGCGATGTTCGGCCTGTCTTTTTTTATGGGCTTTTAGAGCGGCGGCTGCTGCAACCGTCAGGGGCAGCACTCGATTGGCATTGTCGCTTTTCAACGTACTGGACAGATGAACGCCTTTGGTTTTTGTCCGGCGCACCGTTTGATTCACGATAATGGTGAATTTTTTAAAGTCTATCGCCGACCAAGTCAGGCCCATGAGTTCGCCCCGATAATTGCCGTCATCAAAGTGAGGGCCGTTAAAACAGGCAACGAATCAGAATGTAGGCTGTTCCGATCCAGACACAAAGAACGATGCCGATTCCCCCCGAATACAGGGTGCGTGAAATGGGAGTATTTCGGGACAGCATGCTGCATTCATGCCAGACATAAGAAGGAACCAGCTTGCCCGCAATATATAATCCAACCGGAAGAAGCAGCAAATTGTCAAGGTAGACGAAAACGGGAACAAAATCTGGTATCAAATCAATTGGACTGATAACATAAGCAACGACCAGAACGGCAAAAAAGACGGGCATACCAAGGAGTGCGGGGTGACGCACGGCACAAATCAAAATGCTTGTGTTGGTTTTTAATTCGGTCGCCTGTTGACGCCACCATTGAAAAAACGAAACAAATTTCGCAAGCGTTTGCCCCCACGTTATCTGGTTTTATTATCTCATGCCGGACTTGAGGAAAAAACTTCTTTTCATTGTCCAGAGAGAAGTGCTTTCATATCAAGTTGGATTGTCTGGGGCAGATGGGGTGCGCGTCATAAACTTTCGGATATCAGTCTGGTTATGAATGGTAAAAGATAACGGCTCGTAAAATTCCGGCGTTCGCGTGAACAATGTTATGCGTTTCAGACCACGCAGGTCGGAATGATTACAGATGGTGTTAATAAGCCACTTTCCCAGTCCCTTGCCGCGATGTTCCGAGAGCACGAACACATCAGACAGATAGGCAAATGTGGTGAGATCGGAAATGACTCGTGCAAAACCCGCCTGAACGGAGCCGGTATCAGTTTTTTGATGCAATCCAAAACATAAGGTGCTATTGGCCATGGCCCTACGCATGACGTTTTCGGTTCTACCTTTTCCCCAATAAGATTCCTCGACAATGAAACGTAAGATTACAGGAAAATCTAATAAGGCAGAATCGGTAGAGATGAAGTGGTCGCCCCGTTGGTCGAGCATTGTAATGACGCCTCCTGAATCAGAAAATTTATTTCTTTTTCTATTCAACATCGCAGGCGATAAACCTGCAAATTTCAAGTTCCTTTTGCGGTGTAGGAGATAGCGGTCCGTAGGACGGCAAACGAAAAGCCCGCCACCGGGTGGTGACGAGCTGTAGAGGCTGACGGATCTGGGGTCCGGTTACTTTAACGGCTCAATAATTCGCGAGAGCAGCGCCTGCATTTTCAGCAGATCGCCGGTATAGGCCGCGATGGAAGCCTGCAGCCACTCCTCGGGGTCCAGTTTTTCAAACCGCAACAATAAGCCTTGCTGAAATAACAATTCCCGCAGAAAGGCCCTCAGTACCCGGCCATTTCCCTCACGAAACGGATGCAACACGTTCAGTTCGCCGACATACCAGGCCAATCGTTCGATCAACACCGGCAGCGGCAAATCGCGGAGAAGCTTTTCCCGGTGCAGGGCTGAGAAAATTCGGTCGGCTTCGCTTTGAATGTGCTCCGGGTAGGCAAAGGTCGTTTGCCCTTTATAAATGCGCACGGTCCGAAGTTTCCCAGCCCAGTCATACACGTCCTGAAAAACAAACCGGTGGATGCGCGATAAATGGGTCAGCCCAAATCGCCCCG
>CAZSRN010000382.1:0-1849 GCA_964609115.1 uncultured Veillonellaceae bacterium
CGTCTGAGGGGCAAGGATCTGTTGGTATGCCCGGTGAGCTTTCTCAAGGAGTCAAACCTCCACCGGTTCCATTGATGGCGGGTGAAGGGATGCCGGGTGATGAGGGAGATCCTGCATGGGTAAGGCTAGTGGAGCCTGTTGCGCTTGGAAATAAAGAAATTGGCGAAGACTGTGGAACAGGTTCTTGGAAAATAAATGAGGCTGTTCGAGGCTTTGTCTGGGCTGAAATTATTGCGCAACCTGTTGCCTTACGACCGATGCGACGTGGTATGAGGAGGCTTTGACATGGAAAACTGTATGCGGGGTGAAGGGGACGATTGCAAAGCATTTGAAGAAAAAGTGCGCACGATACTGAATCTGAAAGTCGTTGCTGTGATGGGAATGTCGCCACAGGAAGAGCGACCCAGCTTTCGGGTCGGAAAATATCTGATCGAGCATGGATATGACGTAATTCCCGTAAGACCGGGTGGCGGAGAAATATTGGGGCGACCTGTGGCCGCTTCGCTGAAGGAGATTGGTCGTTCTGTCGATATTGTCGATGTATTTCGCCGATCTGAAGAATGTGAAGAAATTGCGCGTGAAGCAGTAAAAATAGGCGCCAAAGTTCTTTGGTTGCAGGAAGATGTGAAAAGCTCGGCAGCGGAAAAAATTGCCAGTGATGCGGGACTGTTAGTTGTAATGGATACTTGTATCAAAAAAATGCATACGAAATATATAGGTGCGTGATTATAGAATGGCTGTTTTTTGGGTAAGGCAGGAATAGAATATGGGATTCTGGAATCAAATTGATTCTTTTTTTACGGACTCCACCATAGCGTCAGAGCATTCACCTTTTCGAAAAATTGTATTATTTTTGTTGTTTTTTACGATAAATACAGTTTTATTATCTATGGATTTTTTGCCTGATCAGGTTTCGCTTTCTGTTGGCCAAGTCAGTGAGCGAGATGTGGTAGCTCCCCGTACTGTTTCTTTTGTTGATGAACCACGGACGAAAAGGCTGGAGGCAGAGGTTTTAGCAGGAGTTGCGAATGTATATGACCTTGACAATGGCGCGACTGTAACGGCAGAGGATGAAGTGAGTCGTATCTTTCGGGCAGCGCGTATGGTTCAGGCGGATAAGACTCTTAAGTCTCAAGAAGAAAAAATTGCAAAATTGAAGGGAATGTTGCCCGGATTGCAGCAGGAACCAACAGTAACGATGCTGGCGACATTTTCTTTGCCGGAACTGGAGCTGTTGGAAGATCATGCCCGGACGATTTTGCGCAAATACCTATATCGCGGAATCCGGGATGAAGATTTGGACAATGTGCGGAAGCAGGCAGCGACTGAGGCGGAAAAATTAGGACTAGGCGAGAGCGGCGTATTGGTCTTGCTGGATATTACGCAACCGCATTTGAAAACAAATTTTGTTTTAAATGTTCGAGAGACTGACTTGCGAAGACAGGCGGCGTTGCGAAAAATAGAACCCGTGCGCATTACCGTGAAAAACGGACAGATTGTCGTGCGCCGAGGCGACGTAGTAACAGACGAGCAGATGCAGATGATGACTGAACTGGGACTTCACCGGGCGCAGGTTGGCATGATACGCCTTTTGGGATTGGCTTTGTACGTATTGTTGGTTATGGGAATTTTGCTACTGTGTTTTCAGAAGTATTTGCCTGCGGTATTTGCGGATGACCGGAGATTATTACTGTTGGGATTAGTTATTTTGTTGACGCTGGTGATTGGCCGAATTGGGCATTATTACTCGGATTTTGCTACCCCCATCGCAGTCGGTCCTTTACTGGCGGCGATACTGGTGGGACCTCGGGCTGCTATTCTGTTGGGAATGACCATAGCGTTGCTGTTC
>CAZSRN010000383.1:0-1842 GCA_964609115.1 uncultured Veillonellaceae bacterium
TCGATTTCCAAGAGATCTGGCGCCAAATTCCTCGCGTCCTGTCGCGCGGGCCACCACTTCGCCCTGACTGAGAAGTTCCGCTATGGTTTCTTCAATCTCCAGCGGAATGCTCACTGCCCAGCCCAGCGTCCTGGCGCAATCAGCCGCTTGCCGATATTCGGCTTCGGTGGGATCCGGCCCCAGATACAGCGTCTTGAGGGGAGCAATCAGATTCGCGAGATTCCGATCCTCAAAGTAGGCCCAAGCGGCGCCGATGGCGTTGGTCTCGTCTCCGCAGGAAGGAAAAACAAAAAGGTCATCGACCTCCGGCAGTTCTCCGATGGTCTTGTTGAGTTTCACATTCATAAAAACGCCGCCGGACAGCCGCACCTTTCGCCAACCGGTCTTTTGCAGCCAACGCCGGACCCATTCCGTCAGAAAGTCCTCCGTGAAACTTTGCAGCCCCGCGCAGATGTAATCGAAACGTGTAAATTCCAGCTGTTTTCGCCAAAAATTGTAGGAAAACAGAGGGTTGGGAACGCCCGGAGACAATTGCCAGCCACCATCGCTCAACCGGAAAGCGTTCTGAAAAATCTTTTTTGCCTGGTCAGCGCGGGTTCCGGTCGCATAAGGAGCCATACCCATCAGTTTGTATTCGTGTTCGAGGGGTACCATGCTCAGAAGCGCCGTGATGACGGACCAAAGATTTCCGATCGAATGTTCTTCGGCGATGGTGGTTAGCCGCCGCAGCCGTCCGTCCGGTCCCGGAACCGCAACGGTAGCGCACAGGGAATCCCCTGCGCCGTCCACGGTGAACACGATCGAGTCCTGATCCGTTCCCGGCCCGTAAAAAGCCGTGGAAGCATGGCACCGATGATGTTCGATGGAAAAGATCCGCTCACGTTTCACTCCGTAGGATGTGAGCTTCTGAATATGCGCTTCCCGCCGTTTCCGATGGACCCAGCCGCGCAAGGGAGTATTCCGCAGCATCTGCTTCACCTTCCCCATCGGCCCCAGCATGTCCTTGTAGCTGCGAATGCGGACGGAACGGTCTCCTTCCTTGAGGCCCCTTTCGGTGTAGGTCTCGTGGCCGCCAAAGACATAGGCGTCCACATCGGCCCAGTCCAGATGCTCTCTGTACAGGAGAGATTGAATAGCTTCCTCTGGAAAACCATTGCGGTTTTTTTCCCTTGTGGGGCGCTCCTCCTGCAAAGCGCACAAGATCTGTCCATCCTTGACGAGAGTGGCCGAGGCAGTATGGCTGGCATTAATACCGCAAACGATCATGCTTCACACCCCTTGTCGTCTAGATAACTTTCCATTAAAAAGCATCCATGCATGGAGTTACGAACACGGCGGCAGTCAACATCTCGCAGATACTCTTGTTGCTTTCTTCTGTACT
Source organism: uncultured Veillonellaceae bacterium (assembly GCA_964609115.1). Taxonomy (GTDB): domain Bacteria; phylum Bacillota; class Negativicutes; order UBA1444; family UBA1444; genus UBA1444. The sequence goes on from CAZSRN010000383.1 coordinate 1,382, forward strand.
ACTGGCAAAATCCCTTCTGCTTTGACAATAAATTTCTAAAAAATTCCGACATTATTGCACTTGTCGTTTATTCATCTGTTTCGATCCGACAGCTTGAAAAATAATAAGCGCCCCTCAGGGCGCAAAATCATGTAGTTTGTCTCAGACTGGCAAGGGCTGCATGCTCGGTTACCCCGCTTTCGTCCATTATATCCGAAATTTATTGACGGCAGCCTGAAGATCCTGCGCCAATTTGGCAAGAGCCTGGCTCGAAGCGGCGATCTCTTCCATGGATGCCGACTGCTCTTCGGTAGCGGCGGAAACAGTTTGGGTTTCACCGGCCGTCGATTTGCTCAGGCTGTCGATTTCTTTCACTGAATCAACGATCTGCTGGGTACCGCCGGCCATCTGTTGCACTGCCGCAGAGATTTCCCGCACCTGATCGGAAACCTGCAAAATCAGCGCCGTGATTTCCTTGAATG
>CAZSRN010000384.1:0-1840 GCA_964609115.1 uncultured Veillonellaceae bacterium
GTCAAGGATGCGGCGGATTTGCTGAAAGTGGGCGATACCGTCAAGGTTCAGGTCCTCAAGGTGGATAAGGCGCTGCGAAAAGTATCTTTGGGAATGAAACAATTGCAGGAAGACCCATGGCATACGGCGGTTGCCGAATTTGCCGAAGGCACGACGGTTTCCGGCAAAGTGACCCGGACTTCCAAGTTCGGCGCATTTGTTGAACTGGTCTCCGGAGTGGAAGGACTCGTGCATATTTCCGAGCTGTCGGATCATCGGGTGTCCTCGGCGGATGAAGTGGTTCAGGCCGGTCAAAAAGTTTCGGTAAAAGTGCTGAGTGTCGATCCGGTTGCCAAACGAATCAGCCTGAGCATGGTCAAGGCCCAGGAAGATGCTGACCGCAAGGAGTACGCTCCGTTTTTGGGCGGATCTTCCTCTCTGGGTGTGACGATTGGCGACAAACTGGGACATTTATTCAAAAACAGGGAGTAGAGGCTGTTGACCCGCAAGTCACGAAAAATCGACCACCTCCGGCAGGCGCTGCGATTGGCTGACGGACCGGAAAGCACCGGATTTGAAGACTTGACGCTTGTTCATAATTGTCTGCCGGAAACGAGAAGCGCGGACGTGTCTTTGGCGACGGTTTGCGCCGGTCTGACCTTGCCGCATCCGGTGATTATCAATGCGATGACCGGCGGAGCGGCGGAGCTGGCGCAGGTCAACTCCCGCCTGGCGGAAGTGGCGAAGCGGACGGGTGCGGTGATGGCGGTCGGCTCCCAATTCGCCGCTCTGGAGTTTCCGGACGTGGCGGATTCTTTCCGAACGGCTCGCCGGGTGAACCCGGACGGAATTCTATGGGCCAATATCGGCGCTTATGCGCAAGTGGAAGATGCGCTGCGGGTTGTGGATATGATTGAGGCGAACGCGCTTCAGGTTCATTTGAATGCAGCCCAGGAAATCAGCATGCCGGAAGGCGACGGCGATTTTAGCGGATGGCTGCGGCGTATTGAACAGATGGCGCGGAAACTTCCCGTGCCGGTGATTGTCAAGGAAACCGGCTGCGGCATGGCGATGGAACAAGTCCGTCAACTTGCTGCGACCGGTGTGAAAGCCATTGATATCGGCGGTGTCGGCGGGACCAATTTTATTGCGATTGAAACCGGAAGAACCGGCGCTAAGCTGCCGGATGACTTGCTCGGATGGGGAATTCCTACGGCGATCAGTGCTTTAGAAGCGGCGGAAGTGCTGCCTTCCGGTGTTGACCTGATTGTTTCGGGCGGAATCCGTACGCCGGTCGACGGCCTGAAAGCATTGGCCCTTGGCGCGGCAGCCGTTGGAATGGCGGCGCCGGTGTTGCGCCTTACCGAGAGGGAGGGTGTGGATGCAGCCGTACAAGGGCTGCAGGAATACTTGGCGACCTTGAAAAAATGTATGGTTTTGTTGGGCAGAAAGTCGATCCGGGAGGTTGCCTCCCATCCCCTGGTGATCACCGGCAAGGTTGCCCAGTGGTTGGCGGTGAGGGGAATCTCCGCCGAAAAATATGCCCGACGCCCGATATAAGAGGAGGCTGAAACAATGTTCGCAGGAGCGGTGATTTCGGCAGTTCAACCGAACAGCAAGGCATTTCGGGCCGGGTTGGCCCCCGGTGACCGTCTCATAAGCGTCAATGGCGAAAAATTGAGAGACTTGATTGATCTTAGCTTTGCGTTGGCGGAAGAAAAAGTCACGCTGGAAGTGCTGAAAACTTCCGGGGAGACGGTGCAGCTTCACATTAAAAAGAAGCTGGACGAAGCAATGGGATTTGAGTTCGAGAGCGCCGTGTTTGATCGGGTGAGAACCTGTGCGAACAAGTGCCTTTTTT
>CAZSRN010000385.1:0-1834 GCA_964609115.1 uncultured Veillonellaceae bacterium
GCCGCCGTGTCCGGCCATAATATAAACCCCGTTTCCAAACCGGAAACGGGGTTTTGTCGTGCTGGCAAACGATAGAGTCGTCGGGTTTTCTCTGGAGTTTATTTTTTACGCATTCGTTCGCCGGTCACCAGATAGATCACCCACTCCGCCACGTTGGTGGAATGATCGGCGATCCGCTCCAGATAGCGGGCGACGAAGATCAGCTGCGTCGCTTGGTTGATTTTCGAGGGATCGGCCAGCATATAGGTCAACAGTTCGCGAAACACCTGATGGTACAGTTGATCCACCATATCGTCATCATTACAGACCTTCTCAGCCAGCCCGATATCAAGTTTCAGATAGGCCTGCAAAGAGTCCTCCAACATAGACTGAGCCAGTACGGCCATATGTGGAATGTCGACCAGCGGCTTGATGAGCGGTTCATTTCCAATGAGCAGCACAATTTTGGCAATGTCAAACGCATGATCCCCAATGCGTTCCAAATCCGTCGTGATTTTCAGTCCGGTGCCCAAAACCCGTAAATCTTTTGCCACCGGTTGTTGGCGAGCAATCAGGGAAATGCATCGATCTTCAATGTCCACCTGCATGTCGTCAATGACATCGTCCCCATCCATGACTTGTTGAGCCAACGCCTTGTCTTGTCTGGCTAATGCGCCCACTGCATCTTTAATGGAGTTTTGTACAATTTGTCCCATACGGACCAAGTCCTGCCGTACAGCTTCCAAATCCTGCTCAAAACTTTGTCGTATTATCGTCATCGTTGATCCCCTCTCAACCGAAGCGTCCGGTAATATAATCTTCTGTCCGTTTGTCACGGGGACGGGTAAAGACAGTATCGGTTTTATCCTGTTCCACCATTTCGCCCATAAGAAAAAAGGCTGTGGAGTCAGAAACCCGGGCAGCCTGCTGCATGTTGTGCGTAACCATTACAATCGTATATTCGTTTTTAAGTTCAGTAACCAATTCTTCGATTTTCATCGTTGAAATCGGATCGAGAGCCGAACAGGGTTCATCCATCAAAAGCACTTCAGGTTCCACCGCCAACAGCCGGGCAATGCACAGCCGCTGCTGTTGTCCGCCCGACAACGACATCGCTGAACTTTTGAGGCGATCCTTGATCTCGTCCCATAATGCAGCCCCAGTCAGACTGCGTTCCACCAATTCATCGAGGCGTGCCTTGTCCTTCTGTCCATGAATACGGGGACCATAGGCAATGTTGTCATAAATCGACATCGGAAACGGGTTGGGACGTTGAAACACCATGCCTACCCGTTTGCGCAAATTTACCACGTCGACATCCGGCGCAAAAATATCCGCGCCGTCAAGCAAAACCTCCCCTTCAATTCGTACACCGTCAATAAGATCATTCATTCGGTTGAGCGTTTTCAGAAAGGTGGATTTCCCGCAACCAGACGGTCCAATAAGCGCCAATACACTATTTTCCACAACATTAATCGTAACCTTGTTTAGCGCCAAATGCTCTCCATAATACAGCTTCAACTTGTTTGCCTGGATTTTGTTTTCCATCCGGTCTTGCCTCCCGTTGGGCGTATTTGCTTGTTTTCATGATAACGGGTTCAGCATATCACACCGGAGAATGCTCCAGGTTAACGGATTGTTAAGTTTGTGTTAACTATTTTCCCGCAGACGATAACCAAACCCGCGCACAGTCTCAATCGTTTCCGCCGTTTCCGGGTCAGCCGCCATCTTCGCCCGCAGATGACGAACATGTACATCCACGGTGCGGGTATCGCCAAAATACTCATATCCCCAGACTTTTTCAAGCAACTGTTCCCGGGTAAACACCTTGCCCAGGTTCGTAGCCAACATCTTG
>CAZSRN010000386.1:0-1825 GCA_964609115.1 uncultured Veillonellaceae bacterium
CAGCGAATAAGCCATCCCCGGCTCATTGGACATGTGGGAGGGAATCGCCTGCCTCTCGGCGGCTGGATTGATGCGGGCCGCACAGGCATATGCCACTGCCGTAATAAATCCGTCAATGACAAAAGGAATTTTCAATTCGGCGCACTCCAGCATTCCCGAACAGATGGCGACAATATCAAAGCCGCCCACACAGCGCAGAATGTCCTCCACCCGCTGCATTTTCGCCTTGTGATGCTCGACTCCCTTGGCTACCACCGCTCTTTTTCGCTTGAGAAAATCATCATTGACCACAATGGCTCCATATCCCACGATAAACTCCGGCAGGATTCCGCTCAACGCATGCAGCACCGCGGAAGAAGTCGTTGTGTTGCCGATCCCCATTTCGCCAAAAGACAACAAGTTAACCCCCTCTTCGACCACCAGCCTGCGAACCGTTTCCCGGCCAATTTCCCAGGCTTTTGCAAATTCCTGTTCCGTCATGGCCTCTTCCCGCATGAAATTTTTCGTGCCGAAAGCCACTTTTTGAGGAATCCCCGCAGTTCCCTCATGGTTAATGCCGATGTCGATCACGCTGAAAGGGATATGGTTGTATTGACAGAAACAGCTGATCGTCGCCCGCCCCGCCGCCATATTCCGGGCTTGCAGGAAGGTAAATTCAACAGGCGATTTGGCGATGTCCTCCTCGACGACCCCGTTATCCGCCGCATAGATCAAATGATACGGCCGCATCTCCGCATCCAGCTTCCCCCATGACAGCAGCACCTTTTTCAGGTGTTTCTCCAGCAATCCCAGACTGTTGACGGGTTTCGCCGCTCCATTAATCCAGTCGTCCACCGTTTTTTCAAAAGACATTTTGACCATCTCCTTACTCCATATTGCGATTCCATAAAAAATAACCCGACCCCAAAAGGCCGAGTTATTTATTCGTGCAAAATACCCCATCCTTCCGGCATTACCCCTTACGCGGAGGTAAATGACAGCCAAGGCAGGCAGGTCTCCTGGCTTACGGATCATGAATCCTTTTTCGCCTTCCCGGTTTCCCGGTGGCCTGTGAAAAAGCATCTCCCCGATTACAGTGGCGCGACCGCGTCGTTTCGGGATGGCGACATCCCGTCCGATCTTCCCTATTCTCCCCTCTATTCGAGAGGCACCTGGATGGTGGCATTTATTCAATTACTGATTACTTTCCAGTTTTGAATCCATTTTCCTGCCTAAAAAAGCAGCCGGCGATAAAAAATTATCGCAAATGGCAGGTATCATTCATCAGGACTACGACTTTGTCTGTCCCATAATATTCAACAATGCTGATGCCGACGGCATCCTGCTGCAAGGTCCACATATGGTCCACGGCCAGTCCCAATGCCTCGCACAGCAACATCCGCAAAGTTCCGCCATGCGCCACCACGGCAATGGTTTCTTCCGGATGCGCGGCGACACATTGCAAAACCCCTGCCACACTCCGCTGCTGCACGGACAGAAAATTTTCGCCTTCCGGAATGAGCGCCCGCTCCGGATGGGAATAGGCTGTTGTCAGCTGTTCCGGCCACCTGTCCATAATTTCTCCGTAGGTCAGCCCTTCCCACAGGCCAAAATGAACTTCCCGCAGCGCCGGAAGCGCGACGGGTTTCAAGGAATGCGGGGCGGCAATGACTTCAGCCGTCTGAACGGCCCGTATCAAATCACTGCAATACACGGCGGCAATCGGTTCCGCCGCCAACCGCAGGGCAGCCTTTTCGGCCTGTTGCAGCCCTTTTTCATTCAAGGGGATGTCACTTTGCCCCTGGTAGCGTTTGCTATGGTTCCAGGCCGTTTCTCCGTGCCTGAT
>CAZSRN010000387.1:0-1810 GCA_964609115.1 uncultured Veillonellaceae bacterium
CGTTTGAATCAGCGCCGTTTCGTCATTCAAACGATAAACGCCAGCATCATCGGATGTATCGATCCCAACTAATACGTTAGGGTCAACATTCCGGGGAAGTTTACTGAGTAAGTCGGATAGAGCGCCCGGCCCTATTTTCGCCGCTCAACCCCCACGTTTCGTGAAATGTGTCAACTTCATGCAGTTGTGTCTCCTTCCCGCATCTTTTAGCTAATTTTCTTCTAATTCTGGTTCTTATTGTACAACATTTGCGCAAAGTTTGTCGCAACGCTACAAAGAAAAACACTGCGGAGAATATCACCGCAGTGCAAAAGATTTGACCTCGTATCCTTTAGCCGATCTGTACAATATGTTGGGGAGGATAGCCAATGGCAGTCAATTTTTTCGTCAATTCGTCCGTGTCCTTTGCGGTAAAACGAATAATCAGTTCCGCTCCACCTTCTGCGGGATATGTAACCAAACTGCTGATATTGATCTGGAGTTCCGTGAACACTTGGGTAATCTCATGCAACACGCCAACTTGGTTAGAAACATTAAAAGTAAATCGGGTTTTGCCTTCCTTGAGGCCCATGATCTCAACAAAACTATTAAATATATCTGTCTCTGTAATCACCCCGGCCACGGCCTCATGCTCATCCACAACCACTAATCCGCCAATGTGTCGATTTGACATAACCAGTGCCGCTTCTTCAATTGTTGCCCCTACCTGGATAGTAATAACATTTTTATGCATAATATCTTTGACATGCATTTTGGCAAGCAAATAATTCAGTTCAAAAATAGATAGCGTTGTAGCAGGCGATGGAGAAACTGTCCGCAGGTCCCGATCCGTCACAATGCCGACCAAGCGCCCTTTGTCCACAACCGGCAGTCGGCGGAAGTTATGCTTGCGCATTATTTCCGAAGCTTCAGCAATTGTCGTCATTGATTCAATCGTTATAGGGTTGGGTGTCATTCTTTTTGCTACAAACATCTCTGTATCGCCCCTTTCCTTTATCTTTTACGAGCTTGGCCTCAGCCGCCCAAATACGCTTTGCGTACCGCTTCACTTTCCGAAAGTTCCTTAGCTGTGCCGGACAGCGTGATCCGCCCGGTTTCCAAAACGTATGCTTTGTGCGCAATCGAAAGAGCCATATGAGCATTCTGTTCCACAAGCAAAATTGTCATGCCGCCGGCATTAATTTCTTTGATAATCGAAAAAATTTCTTTCACAAGCAACGGCGCCAGCCCCATGGACGGTTCATCCAGCAGCATTAGTTTTGGCTGACTCATTAGGCCACGCCCAATAGCCAGCATCTGTTGCTCACCGCCGGACAGCGTTCCGGAAACCTGAGAACGTCGCTCCCCCAATCGGGGAAATCGCTCGAACACCTTATTGATATCTCTGCGGATACCACTTTTATCCGACCGAATATAGGCGCCCAGCTCAAGGTTTTCCTCGACCGTCATGTTGGCGAAAATCCGCCGTCCCTCGGGAACCTGACTGATGCCTTTGCGAACAATGTCTTCCGCCGGCATTGCCGAGATGGATTGACCTTCAAAAAAAATCTCTCCTGTTTTAGCCCGCAATAGCCCCGAGATAGTCCTGAGAATCGTACTTTTCCCCGCACCGTTCGCACCGATCAGCGAGACTATTTCTCCTTCGTTTACTTCGACGCTGATTCCCTTTAGCGCATGAATCGCGCCATAAAATACATTTATATTTTCGACTTTTAGCATCAGTTCACCTCCTCACCGAGATAGGCCTCGATGACTTTGGGATTACTGCGAATTTCCGCTGGAGTTCCGCTTGCGATGATACTGCCGTAAT
>CAZSRN010000388.1:0-1796 GCA_964609115.1 uncultured Veillonellaceae bacterium
TTATCCAAGGATATCCCGATCTGCTCCATCGCGACGCATGAAGCAACGATCAAGGGGATTGGCGCAGCCGCCGCGGCTGGACATTATAGCTCGTTCGACTACTTCCAGGTAATCGATTCGCCTGAAAGCAAGAAGTTTGTAGCGGATTACAACAGCAAATTCAAGGATAACACGACCGTTACCAACCTGGCGGAAGGCGCCTATCATGGAGTATATCTTCTGGCCAAAGCTCTGGAAAAAGCGACGGCCTATGATGGGCCGACCCTGATCAGCGCTTTCAAAGGACTGGAGATCAACTCTCCGCAAGGGAAAATCAAGGTGGACGAGACAAACAATCACACCTGGCTCCAATCCTTCATCGGCAAGGTAAAACCGGATGGAACATTTTGAGATTGTATACGGTTCAAAAGCCTTGGTGAAACCCGAACTCTAAGTTATACGGGATTTAAAGTGAAAATCAATTTGCGACACAATGCGGTGCGCTTGCCGAAAACCTGGGAACGGGCTTTCGGTGAGCGCATTCCTGCTTCCGGGCAAAATCGATGGTAGAGGAGCGATGGGGATATGGAACTTCTCATTTCACAGAGCATCAACGGACTGAGCGTTTCAGCCATGCTGTTTATCACGGCATTGGGGCTGGTCATTATTTTCGGACTGATGGACGTTGTCAATATGGCGCATGGGGAGTTCATCATGATTGGCGCGTATGTCACTTATTTCGTGACTACTGTCTTTCACTTATCCTTTTTTGTAGCCATGTTGTCGGCCTTTGTCGTCGCTGCATTATTGGGCGCATTGATTGAAGTGACCCTGATCAAACGATTGTATGGCAAAGTGGCGGAAACGTTACTGGCGACTTTTGCGCTTTCCGTTATCCTGCAGCAGCTTGTCCGGATGGCCTTTGGCCCGGAAGACAAGTTTGTCGGCTTGCCGATGGAAGGACACTTTTCGCTGAAGGGAATTGTGGTGCCTCATTACAACGTTTTTCTGATTGTGGTTGCCTTGGGGATTTTGGCTGCCACCTTGGCGCTGTTTTTCAAGACGTCCTTCGGGATGCAATTGCGGGCGGTGACGAAAAATCGCAGCATGTCGCAATGTCTCGGCGTTAACACCGCACGGATCGATACGCTCACTTTCGCTTGCGGGGCGGGGCTGGCGGGACTGGCCGGAGCATTGATCGCACCGGTGAAAAGCGTGATGCCGTTGATGGGTTCCTATTATCTGGTTGATGGTCTTCTGACGGTGGTGTTGGGCGGAGTTACCTCTATCGCCGGTACGGCGGCCAGCTCCGTAGTCATCAGTGAATCGGTCACGGTTATGGCCGGTTATATCAGCGAAATTACAGCCAAGGTTCTGGTATTTCTCATTATCATCGTACTGATCCGATTCAAACCGGAAGGCTTGTTTACAAGTGAAAAGAGGTGAGCGTCATGATGAAGAATCTGAAAAACATCGGTTGGGACAAAACCATTGACGTGCTGTTGCTGGCGTTTCTGATCGGCTTTCCCTTAGTGGGGTCGTTATTTCGGGTGGAGATGATGAGCAAATGTATCGTGTATATCATATTTGCCCTGTCGCTTGATATTCTGTGGGGCAGTGCGGGGCTGATGAACCTCGGTCAGGCGATTTTCTTCGGATTGGGTGGCTATGTGCTGGCTTTATCTTACGCCACGCGCGATGGAATCCCGGCTTTTATGAGCGGCTATGGAGTGACGGAGATCCCCTGGTTCATGCAAATCCTGCATAGCACTCCGGTGGCGGTGCTTCTGGGGATGCTGATTCCCGGGGTGGTGGCG
>CAZSRN010000389.1:0-1791 GCA_964609115.1 uncultured Veillonellaceae bacterium
AGCTGGCGCAGCGACCGTGAATGCCGGAATCAATCCAGAGATTGTGGCAGCCATATCGGCCAGCATCAACTGCGTAATGGACACAAGTATAAACGCAGAACTTCTGGCAGCTATTACTGCAGCGGTAGTTCATCACGGCGGTGGTGGAGTGCATGCGGTCAAAATCCAGCACGCCAGCGGTGCGTGGGCTCTCTCAGGTCGTCAGAAACTGATGGATTCGAGACAGTTTGCGTAAGCATCAACAAGGGTTCCTTATAAGTAATCATAAATAAGAAAAAGATGGAGGTTGTGTTCTAAATGAGAAAATTCAAAGTCAACGTCAATGGTACCAGCTACACTGTTGAAGTCGCAGAAGAGGGCGTCGTAGCCGTCGCCGCCGCCGCTCCGGCTCCTGCCGCCGCTCCGGCTCCTGTTGCCGCCGCTCCGGCTCCTGCCGCTGCTCCGGCTCCTGCCGCTGCTCCCGCCGCCGCTGCCGCTCCGGTCGAAGTCGCCGCCGGCGATACCCCGGTTACCGCTCCGATGCCTGGCAAAGTCAGCAAGATCATGAAAAAAGCCGGCGACAAAATCGCCAAAGGCGAATGCATCATGACCCTCGAAGCCATGAAAATGCAGAACGAAATCGGCGCCCCGGTTGGCGGCACCATCAAATCGATCAACGTCAACAAGGGTGACGGCGTGAAACCTGGCCAAACAATGGCGGTTATTTCCAACTGAGTTTTAGCTCAGAATGCTGAGCCGGCTCTGTAGTGCGTTGGTAGTGCAGAGTCGGCGCTACCGTATCCGTATGGTTATAAGGAATTGTTTTATACTATATTATTTTTAGGAGGGAATAACAGACTATGGAAGCTTTGATCCAACAGTATCCCTGGTTGGACGAACTGCTGATGGGTTTCCTCGGACTGACCTGGCAGCACATCGTAATGTGGGGCATCGGCGCCCTGTTGATCTGGCTGGCTGTCCGTTTTGACTATGAGCCGGCTCTTCTCCTGCCGATCGGATTCGGTGCAATCCTCGCCAACATCCCGCATTCTTCCGCGGTATCGCAAATAAAAGGCGAGGAAGGGTTCCTGTTTGTTTTGTACAATGCCGGTATCGGCAATGAATTGTTCCCTGTTCTTATCTTTATCGCTATCGGCGCCATGTGCGATTTTGCGCCACTGATTCGCAATCCGAAAGTCATGCTGTTTGCAGCGGCGGCCCAATTCGGCATTTTTGCTACTGCCGTGGGCGCTACCCTGCTTGGTTTCAGTTTCCCGCATGCTGCCTCCATCGGCATCATCGGCGCTGCTGACGGACCGACCACCATTTATGTGGCCAGCCGGTTTGCGGTTGAACTGCTCGGGCCTTTGTCAGTAGCCGCATATTGCTACATGTCATTGGTGCCGGTTATTCAACCACCGGTTATCAAAATGTGCACAACTTCAAACGAACGGAAGATCAAGATGGGCTACGAAAACGTCGAGCCTGTGTCCCAGACCACCAAGTTCCTGTTCCCCTTGATGATCGTTCTGATCGCCGGGATCGTGGCCCCGATTTCCGTGGCTTTGATCGGTAGCCTGATGTTCGGCAATTTGCTGAAAGAATCCGGTTGCACCGAGAACCTGTCCAGTTGCGCTGAAAACGAACTGGCAAATCTCGTAACCCTGCTTCTGGGTATCGTCATTGGTGGTACCATGTCGGCTGAACGTTTCTTGAACTACCAAGTACTCCTGATCATGTTGCTCGGCGCTGTTGCCTTCGTGTTTGACACCGTGGGCGGCGTATTGTTCGCGAAACTGCTGAACCTGTTCA
>CAZSRN010000390.1:0-1789 GCA_964609115.1 uncultured Veillonellaceae bacterium
CGAGACACAAACCCAGAGGTTCTTTTAAATCAACTCTATAAGCACACTCAATTGCAAGATACCTTTGGGGTCAATATGCTTGCATTAGTCAATGGACATCCTCGGACATTAGGGTTGAAAGAAATTCTTTATCATTATTTGGAACATCAAAAAGTTGTTATTGTTCGTCGCACGCAGTTTGATTTAAAAAAGGCCCGCGACAGGGCACATATTTTGGAAGGTTTGCGAATTGCGTTAGATCATATTGATTCCATCATCAATACAATTAGAGAAGCGCAAACGGTGGATGTTGCAAGAACGGCTCTTATGGAAACATTTGCATTGTCTGAACGGCAGGCACAAGCTATTTTGGATCTTCGTCTGCAACGGCTGACCGGATTGGAACGGGAGAAAATCGACCGAGAATATTTTGATACACTTGACTTAGTCCGCTATTTGGAAGCTGTCTTGGCAGACGAACATAAAGTCTATGGAATTATTCGTGAAAACTTACTGGAAATGAAAAAGCGTTTTGGAGATAAAAGACGAACACAAATTGTTGACGAGGCACCAGATTTTTCTAAGGAAGACTTGATTGCGGAAGAGGATATTGTTATTACAATTACACATTCCGGGTATGTAAAGCGACAGCCTATTGACACATATCGCAGCCAGAAACGCGGCGGGCGTGGTATTCAGGGCGCCGGGACAAAGGAAGATGACTTTGTTGAGCATTTCTTTGCAGCGACGACACATCATCATTTATTCTTCTTTACTACACGCGGTCGGGTATTTGTCATTAAAGGTTATGAATTGCCGGAAGCTAGTCGTACAGCGAGAGGGACCGCTATTATCAATTTGTTGTCATTGCAAGCGGACGAAAAAATATCTGCTGTCATCCCAATTAAAGAATTTGTTGAAGGCGAGTTCTTATTTATGGGAACCCGAAATGGGATTGTCAAAAAAACAAATTTAATGGATTTTAATTCCGTCAGAAAGAATGGCATCATTGCGATTGTTTTGGATGATGATGATGAGTTGATCGGTGTAAAGCGGACGGATGGGAAACAGCAAATTATTCTCGGTACTAGAGATGGGATGGCCATCAACTTTTCCGAACAGGATGTCCGACCGATTGGACGATCCGCTCGTGGGGTCAAGGGCATCAACCTACAGGAACTGGATGCAATTGTCGGCATGGATATTATGTATCCCGATGGACAAGTGCTGGTCGTATCCGAGATGGGTTTTGGCAAACGGACCGCGGTGGATCAATATCGAACGCAAACCCGTGGCGGCAAGGGGCTAATCAATTTAAAAGTCACAGAAAAAACCGGAGCGGTTGTCGGATTGAGAGTCGTTCATCCCGAGCAAGATTTACTGCTGATTAATAATGATGGAATTATTATTCGGATGGATGTCGAGCAAATCCGGGTGATTGGCAGGAACACTCAAGGGGTCGCGTTGATGCGAATGGTCGATAATCAGAGGATTGCTGCATTGGCAATAGTTGAAAAATCAACCGACGAGGCAGATAAAATTCCCGTAGTTGTAGAACCCCTAAACAGTGATAATTAAAAACAGTAAAAATTGCGACTATTTATTGACAGAGCGCTGTTTCGTATGATATTATAAAAACCCAAGCATAAAGAGTGTGCAAGGAAGGCGTTTTGACGGCTTCCTTGCTTTTCCACAGGAAGAATATTGCAGATAAAATAAGTATTGACACACCTTATGGGCTGTGCTAATATATAAAAGCCGTCGAAAGACGGGAGTTCCTTGAAAACTGAACAAAGAGAAGCAAACAAAG
>CAZSRN010000391.1:0-1774 GCA_964609115.1 uncultured Veillonellaceae bacterium
TGATTTTTATTCTTTAAACAAATATTTATTTTTCGCTGTGTTTCTCTTGTATTCCTGCAGTACAACCTATATATTTTGTCCGCAGTTGCTGCAAAAACGGGCATTCGTCTGTAGCGTTGCTCCACAGTAAGGACAGGCAGAAGCCTGCTGTTGTGGATAGACGGGCGGCTGAGGCGGCTGATAAGCAGCTTGCTGCGGGTAGGGTTGCGAATATCCGCCAAGAGTTTCAGCATAGGGTTGTTTGGTCAGCACCAATGTTCCGGCGATTAAGTCATGCAGTCCTTGTTTTCGTTGGGTAAAAAAAGCCATGATATAACCGATCAAAAACCAGCCGCTGAGAAAAGCTTTGACTGCAAGACGAATGGTTGCACGACCGAGAGATATCCGCGATCCATTCAGATCCGTTACTTGAATTCCCATGACTTTTTTGCCGACGGTCCCTTGCCATGCGGAACTTTCCATCATTGCAAAATACGCCCAGGTAAACAATAGGGAGATAATCATGACAAAACCCAATCCGGCAAAGACGATTCCCACCGATTCTACGGCCATTCCTGGATTAAAAGTGGAATTTCGGCCGGCTTTTTGGATTACGCGCGCAGCCATCATCGCACTTAACACCATCGAAATGATGCCGATAGGAATTCCTAAGATGGCTCCATCAATCAGCGCCGCCAAAAAGCGGGCGCCGAGGCTTGCATAGTTTGTTGGTCCATAGCCAGCGCCTTGTTGCGACGTTCCATATCCCCCATATGCGGGCGGCGGTGGCGCTTGAGTAAATGTCATTGGATTTCCGCAAGTTTGACAATAGGCAAATTCGGGTGGATTATCCCGACCGCATCTTTGACAAATCATGAGTTGCGTCCTGCCTTTCTTTTCAATTTGTAATTTATTATTCGTTGATTTCCAGGCGCTTCAGCAATTCCAAGGGATGACTCAATAAAACGGATTCCAGAATTTCGACAGGAATACCGGACCCTTGCGCAACTTTCGCGGCGAAACCTTCCTTCATGAGATTTTCCGGGCTGTGGGCATCACTATTGACAATCAGTTTGGCGCCGACGGCCAAGCCGACTTTTACAACGTGTCCATTGGTCAATGAGTGCCCGCTTCTGGCTGTGACCTCCAAATAAATATCATTTACAACCGCGATTTGCGCTTCTTCTGTGGTAATAAATCCAGGGTGGGCCAATACATCCACATAAGAGGACATCAAAGCCGCCCGATTGGTACCCTGTTCAACCGGCTCAACGGGGGTTTCTCCATGAACTACTACGATACGTGCGCCGTAAGCCTTTGCTTCTTTGGCGCATTCGTCAATTGCCGCAGCGGGCACATGGGTCAATTCTACTCCGGGTAAAGCCTTGATTCCCCAGTATTTTTCAGCCATCGCGCAGTCTTTGGCAATTTCTCTGATGGTTACTTCCATGTTGGCCAATCCTACGTGATCGGTAATTGCAATGGCCCGATAGCCGGCCATATGGGCACGTCGGATCAACTCAATGGGCGATAATACACCATCGCTAAAAAATGAATGGGTATGAAAATCAAAGGTCATGAATGTTACCTGCCTTTCTTTATCCTACTTCGTTCGATATGGCAATGAGAATTTCCTGCCCTTTGCGCACCGCGAAGCACTTTATAGAAAAAGATCGGAAAATATTCCAGTCAATTACACTGTAGTTAGCATATTCGCAACAGGGTTATTAAATCCTGCATAATAATGATCCCCCGGCCTAGCCGGGGGTATTTCTTTAACGGGCGTAGCCCTAGT
>CAZSRN010000392.1:0-1772 GCA_964609115.1 uncultured Veillonellaceae bacterium
GACGGTATCGCCCACTTGCAGCAAGTCCGCCGCATCCTTGACCCGATGCCAGGCCATTTCGGAAACATGCACCAGACCCTCAATACCGCCGACATCGACAAATGCTCCAAAAGAAGCCAGTCGACGAACTTCACCGGTAATGACCTGACCGATTTCCAGTTTTGCCAGAGCCGCTTCCTCCGCCATGCGACGCTGCGCATCCAGCAACGCCCGCCGTGAAAATACCGCCCGTTGTTTTTCGCGGTCAATTTCGAGCGGCAACGCTTCCATGGTTTTGCCCACATAGGGCGTCAAATCTTCCACAAAGGCGGAATCCACCTGCGACGCGGGCATAAAGCAACGCAGCCCGAAGACACTAATCGAAAGTCCGCCCTTGACTGCGGCGGTAACTGTGACTTCAATCGTCTGCCCGTCTTCCAACGCCTCTTCCATACGGTCCCAAGCCAGCAGACGGTCCGCCTGCACCTTTGACAACTGAACGGAGCCTTCGGCGGTTTCCGGGTCCAACACCAATACACTCAAAAGTTGCCCGACCGACACAACCTCATGCGCATCCGCAGGAGCAGGCCAAGCCAACTCTGCCAACGTAATAATTCCTTCCGCTTTTTGGCCGATATCCACAAACACGAGGTCCTGTTTGACCCCGACTACCTTTCCCGCCAAAACAGCTCCTTTTTCAAGACGATCCTGTGTGTCCAGATTCACCTGTTCCATGTTTTCCATTCTTTGTTTTACCTCCTCAATGATCCAGTCCGGCGTTGAAGCACCGGCCGTAATTCCTGCCTTATCAGCGCCGAAAAACCATTCCGGCTCCAGTTCCGCCGCCGTTTCCACATGATAGGTCCGGGCGCCGGCCTTGCGGCAAACCTCGGCCAAATGCCGGGTATTGGCGCTGTTCTTCCCCCCCGCGACCACCATGATATCTACCTGTTTTGCCAACTGTCCCGCCGCATTCTGCCGTTGTTCGGTGGCAGAGCAGATCGTCGGATTCACTTCCGGCTCAATGCCGCGACGTCGCAACGCCGCCAAAATCCCCTCAAATACTTCCCGCTCCAGTGTTGTTTGGGAAACGATTCCCACTGGCCCTGCAAAAGAAATCGGCTCGATATCCGCCGCCGTCTCCACTGCAACCGCTCCGGGACCGGCCCATTCCAAAATGCTCTTGACTTCCGGATGTTTGATCTCCCCGGCCACCACAACCTGCAGCCCTTTTTCCGCAAAAGCCCGGGCCGCCAGCTGCGCTTTTTTTACGTGGGGACACGTCGCGTCGATCAGTGGAATTCCTTGACGCGCCGCTGTTTCGTAAACATCCGGCCCTACGCCGTGGGAACGAATCACAACGGTCGCCGCACCGGCTTCCGCCAACGAATCCATTACATCCACACCCTGCTCTTTTAACCGTTCAATCATCTGCGGATTATGAATCAGGGGCCCCAGCGTAAAAACCGGAAGCTGGGTCTTGTCCGGCGCTGTCGTCGCCATTTCCACCGCTCGACGCACACCATAGCAAAACCCCATGTGTTCCGCCGTCAAAACTTCCATTACAGCCTCCCTCGAATAGTTCCTGTCTATTATAGCTGTTTTTTGCCTTCCCGCGCAAGGCAACGGAATTCAATCATATATTTTCTTGCCGCCTTGCAACCGATTTAAAAAACCGGCCCGCTGTAGCAGGCGGAAGAACCGCCATGTCCAGCGAGCCGGTTTTGGGAACTCAGGTTATCAGTTGTTTTTGTGTTTCTTGGCTCCAGACAGGTCCAGGAACTGTTTGCCGA
>CAZSRN010000393.1:0-1763 GCA_964609115.1 uncultured Veillonellaceae bacterium
GACTATGATTGTCTGGTTCCTTTCAGCGGGGGCAAGGATAGTACGTTTACCTTGTACACGCTGGTAAAGGATTATGGCCTGAAACCGCTGGTGATTTCCTTTGATCATGGGTTTTACCGACCGACGGTGCAGGAAAGCAAGCTGCGGACGTATCGGAAGCTGGGCGTCGATGTGCTGCAGTTCACGCCAAACTGGAAGATCGTGAAAAAACTGATGCTGGAAAGTTTGAAACGAAAGGGCGATTTCTGCTGGCACTGCCATAGCGGAATTTTTGCCTATCCGATGCAGGTAGCGGTTAAATACAAGGTGCCGCTGGTCATATGGGGTGAACCAAGCGCCGAGTATACCTCGTATTATTCGTATGATGATGGAATCGAGACAGTGGACGAGGAACGGTTCAACCGGTTTGTGAATCTGGGCATCACGGCCGAGGACATGCTGGGTATGTTGGGCGGCGATGTGACGATGCGCGATTTGCAGCCGTACACGTATCCGAAATTGAAAGACCTGAAATCAATCAACTATCGTTCGTTCTGTCTGGGCAGCTACATCCCCTGGGATGTAAAAAAGCAATCCTGGCTGATCAAGAAGGAACTGGGCTGGCAGGAGGAAGAGGTGGAAGGCGTGCCGCCGGGATATGGTTATGAGAAGATTGAGTGCATGTTCCAGGGAGTGCGCGATTACCTGAAATTTGTAAAGCGCGGCTACGCGCGGGTGTCGCATCTTTCCAGCATCGATATTCGCAATGGACGTTTATCACGTGAAGATGCGCTCGAATATGTGAAGCAGTATGAAGGAAAACGTCCGGCGAGTCTGGATGTGTTTTTGGAGTATTTGGAACTGACGGAAGCTGAATTCAACGATATTGCGGTGAGCCAGATCGTTTATCCGAATGAATGTGATCCTTCTCAGCTTGAACGGGGCAAAGAACTCTGGGATCAGAAGCTTTGGTACAGGGAGCGGCAGAAGAATTCGCTGTTGAAGGATACTTTTTCGGCAGGGCCGGCAATGGAAAAAACAGCTGGAGAAGCATCAAAAGCACGAAAAATATCCGGAGGAGACTGAAAAGGTTGATTTCCATCATTGACTATGGGATGGGCAACAAGCATTCAGTGCTGAATGCGTTGCAATATTTGGGGATTGAGGCGCAGGTGACGGCGGACCCGGAAGCGGTCCGCCGCGCTGATCGGCTGATTTTGCCGGGCGTCGGCGCGTTTGGCGCTGCGATGGAGAACCTGAACCGTTCGGGGCTGCGGGAAGCAATGAACGAGGCGGTGCTGACGCGGGGACGTCCATTTCTGGGCATTTGTCTCGGTATGCAGCTGGTTGCGGGCCGGGGTCTTGAGAAGGGCAACTTTGAAGGGCTGGGCTGGATTTCCGGCGAGGTAAGGTTGTTGCAACCGGACGATTCCAATATCAAACTGCCGCATGTCGGTTGGAATGACATCATTATCGAAGGAAAATCCCCGCTCTTTCAAGGATTGAAAAAGGAGCGGGCCTTCTATTTCGTTCATAGTTATGCCTTTTATCCGGAAAATCCGGCGCATGTGGCGGCAAGCTGCGAGTACGGAGGATGTTTCACGGCGGCGGTGGCCCGGGATAATATTTTTGCAACGCAGTTTCACCCGGAAAAAAGCCAGAAAAATGGCCTGACCATTCTGGAGAACTTCGAGGACTGGGAGGGCGGATCATGCTGAAACAACGCATAATTCCATCCCTGCTGCTGAAGGACGGACGGATGGTCAAGGGCCGGAATTTCGGAC
>CAZSRN010000394.1:0-1756 GCA_964609115.1 uncultured Veillonellaceae bacterium
TTAATATTCAGCGTAACTTGTTCGAATAAAATTCGTTCGCCATAGCTCTTGGCCAAATTTTCTGCGGTTAATAAGTTCATTTCACAATCCTTCTATATTTCTTCTACTATTTTCGCGCCGCCCATAGGCCGCCGCCCACAATCAGCAAGCCCCCGACAATATGTGACATTCCCACCGGTTCTCCCAAAAACAGGGCGCTCATCAATGCCCCATACAAGGGCATCGTATTATAAAACACCATGGCGCCGCTCGCCCCCAAGCGGGCCACGCCTTGATTCCAGGCATAAAATCCAATGGCTGCCGGTCCGATTCCAAGGTACAGCATGATGGCGACCAACTTGAAATCCAGCACTACCGGCACTGTGAGCAGTTCCCAAATTGACAGCGCCCACAAAACCGGCAAGCCGATAAAGATGGAATACGCCGTTGCCGACACCGTCGGCATACTCTTCATCGCCTTGCTGGCCAGCACCGAATACAGCCCCCAGGCAGATACTGCAGACAGCACCAAAACGTCCCCCATGTTATATTGCGTCGTTTGCCAAAAAGTCAGCGACCCGCCGGAAATCAAATATAACACGCCTGACAACGCAACCAGGGCGCCGCTGATTTGCCGGCCCGTCATGGGCTCCCGAAGAAAAAGCGCTGCAAAAAGTCCCGTCACCAACGGACCTGTCCCATTGATAATTGTACCATTTACAGCCGTTGTATAATGAAGTCCCTGATAAAGCAACGGCGAAAATAGAATAACGCCTGTAAGAGCCATCGCCGCAAGCAGCCGATAATTTTTACAAGGGCGAAGCTCTGCAGGCGCACTTTGCCGCAGTAAAAAAAGGAAAAACACGGTTGCGATGGAAAAGCGAACGGCGGAAAGCGTGAGGGGCCCTACACTATCCCTCACCATCCGGCCAATGACCATATTGGATGCCCATACCAGCGTTGCCAGATTCACATAGCCGATTCCCGCCCATTGCTTCCCTTTATCTGTATGCAACAGTTTACCCCTTATATCAAAATATCAAACTCATCCCGGTTCGTCGAATACAACCCATCTCCTACTGTAGATTGTATGTTTCTTTTTCTGCCCTGTCCATCATCGCGCACTCGGTACAGTGAGTTGATGCTCTCTCAATATGCAGCTTGACAGTATTTTCGAAGTGAACTAGTGTTAGTTATGAAAGTTATAGAGCAGTTTATTAATGGAGGTTCTCGCATGGCAACTCGAAGAATAAGCAAGGTTTATGCGGCTCTGGCCGATTGGCGAAAATTTCAGTTCAGACTATTTGGCGAAGGAATTATCGTCGGCATCATCTCCGGCCTCATCATTGTAGCATTCCGTTATGCGCTGGAACAGGCGGAGTCCTTACGCGTCCTGGTCTATTCCCATCTGGCCGCTTACAACCGGCCCTTAATTTTTGTGTGGTTTTTTGTATTGTTTGGCATTGCTTATGTGCTGAACCGAATCGTAGAACTGGAACCCATGTCAGCCGGCAGTGGCATTCCTCAAGTGAAAGGCACGATCCTTGGAGTAATGAAAATGCACTGGGGCAGAATTCTGGCAGGCAAACTGGTCGGCGGTACTTTAGCAATTGGCGCCGGACTTTCGCTGGGGCGCGAGGGTCCTTCGGTTCAAATGGGCGCGGTAGTCGGACAAGGTCTGAGCCGTTTACTTGGACGAACCCGTATGGAAGAGCGTTATCTGATCACCAGTGGTGCAAGTGCAGGATTGGCTGCTGCTTTTAACGCTCCGCTGGCC
>CAZSRN010000395.1:0-1727 GCA_964609115.1 uncultured Veillonellaceae bacterium
CACCGGCGGACTTCAGTTCGCCCGCATACCTCGCCAGTAAACTGCCATTGGTCGTAACAGAAATATCCTCGATCACGCCGAGCGCCCTGATGCTGCTTACCAACTCTACAAATCCGGGTCGAATCAAGGGTTCTCCTCCGGTCAGACGCACATGGGTAACGCCTTGTTGTCCCCATACCGACAACACGCGAAGAATTTCCGCATCCGACAGAATCTCCGCCGGGTCCAGCAGGCTTATCCCTCCGGACGGTACGCAATAGGCGCAGCGATAATTGCAACGATCAGTGACCGATAGCCGTAGATACCGGATGTCCCTCTGGTAAGCATCCAACACGATTCATTGCTCCTTATTTTTCTCTTTTCGCCACTATCAGCAACCCGGGTAATCCTCTTCAGAATCCATCAAAAAAACGGCCCCCCGAATGAGGGGCCGGGATTGCCCTTTAGTCTTTAAAAACAAACACAGGAATATGAGCAAGACTGACCAGGTTTCGGGTCACACTTCCCATCAACAGGTCCTCCAGTGCGCCATGCCCCTTGGTCCCTACAGCAATGATGTCGAAGTTGTGCTTTTTCGCATAGCCGATAATTTCACCGGCAATATTTCCCTGGAGAATTTCGCCTTTTACTTCGACTCCCCTGCTTTTGCCCAACGTTGCCACTTCTTCAATCAGTTTCTGATCTTCCCTGCGCAGTTCATCCAATACTTTCTGGAGCCCTCGCCCCTCAATGTCGGACATCGCCGGATATAGCCGAATAGAGTCGCAAACCTTGACCGCCGTAACTTGCGCCCCGGAAAGAAGGCTTAACTCGATCGCCCAGTTTAGCGCCTGTTTGCTGTGGGGAGACCCATCATATGCAACCAGAATTTTTTTCATTTGTGCCATTCGAAGTTCCCCCTTTTTTTGAATTTTCCTACTTTTATTATATCACGATTCATTTCCACTTTTGCAAAACCGGGAAAGGTTTCCAAAAAAAAAAGAGAGGAGGGAGATGCGAAACAAAAGTCGAATTCTTACACCATATCTTTTTAAAGGAGGCGTCGAAATGCCTGAACTGAAATTTCTGGGTCACGCTTGTTTTATGCTTCAGGAAGGAAAAAACGCTGTAATCATTGATCCTTTTCTATCCGGCAATCCGACGGCAGCGGCAACCGCCAAAGAAATCGAATGCCAGTATATTTTGGTATCGCACGGCCATGAAGACCATCTGGGGGATGCCGTCCCGATTGCCAGGCGAACGGGAGCCACAATCATAGCAACCGCTGAAATTGCCAAATCCTGCACCGGTCAGGGAGTGAAAGCCCATGCAATGCATTTGGGCGGCAAGCATAATTTTGACTTCGGTTATGTCCGGATCACACCCGCTTTCCATGGTTCGGGCATACCGGGAGGTCACGCCTGCGGTTTCATCATCAATTTCTATGGCAAAACAGTGTATCATACCGGCGACACCGCCCTGTTCAGCGACATGGCCTTATTGAGGCGGCTGGAATCGATTGATGCAGCATTACTCCCGATTGGCGACAACTTCACCATGGGACCTGCCGACGCAGCGGAAGCGGCTCAGTTGATTCAGCCCGGTCTAGTCGTTCCCATGCACTACAACACCTGGCCCGTGATTGAACAATCCCCGGAAAAATTCAAGCAGGACGTGGAAACCCGCTTCCATATTCCGGTTCATATCATGAAGCCGGGCGATACCTGCAAATTATAGCTCCTTTCCCG
>CAZSRN010000396.1:0-1716 GCA_964609115.1 uncultured Veillonellaceae bacterium
GGACGCTTTGCTTTCCCGGCGCCCTTATCGCGAAGCGTGGACCATCCAGCAGACAATTGCTTATTTGCAGGAAAATGCCGGTCGCCAATTTGATCCGCACTTGACGAAAATATTTCTTCAGCATTATCAAGAGCTGATATAGGAACGAAAAGATCTATTTGTTAGAAATAGAACCAAGTTGACAAGATAATAGCTAATATTGTATATTGTCAGTGAACAATTGTTGCCCGTATTGAAGACATGCCTGCTTGATTTTGGAGAGTTAGCGGTGACTGGTAAAATGGTAAGTAACGGTAAACAGGGAATCGTGAGTTGCAATTCTGAGGTTCAGGATCTTGTGAAGGATACCGATGCGATATTGCAGGAAATTTGCCGGCGATACGGCTTTCCCCCGCACAATGTCTTGGGAGGCTGGGGGCGACGGGATACTGCCCTGATATTTTATTCAAGGGATCTCTATGGGTGGGAAAAAACGCTGCAGGATTGTCAGCACGGAAAGGCGGTCATGGCGAGACTCTGGGAGCACCCGGAAATCAATGAACTGGTGTTTGCCCAATGGCAACAATACTATCAGCAACATTTCAATGTGAGCGTAAAAAGAGTGCTGTTTTTTGCTCGATATCAGGTGAATACCCAGGAGTATGGTTATATTTTAAATGTTTTTGCCCAGCCTGTTTTCACGGAAAGATATTATTCACCCATATCCCTTTCGCTTGTGCGCGAATTGCGTTTCAGTCAAGGCGCAACGGAGACAAACACGGTTTGGGAAAATACCCAATGGACAGAAGAAGCCTTGAATCTGGAACTGTGCCGGATGGTCAGGGAAACAGGCGGCAAGGGACCGGAACGGTGCAGGGTCATGATGTTGGATAAGCTTCATTTCTTGTTTTTGTTGTCGGGTTTTTTGGGAGAAGGGTTTTACAGCGCGGTAAAATCCGATCCCGTGATGGCTCGGTCCTTGATTCATATTTCAAAACGGCATCTGTGGGCTTGCGTCCAAAATTTGCTCGTCAAGATAGGATTGCGGTCTATACGGTGCGATATCGATTTGAATTTGAAGAAAAACGAGGCCGCCATTCTGGTTGTTTTGTAAAACTGTAAACAGACTCATTTTATTCGTGGCTTTTGGGTAGAAGCGATATCGGTTGTCTCACAAGTGGCATTGCTAACTGTGCAGCACGCCGAAAACTCTGCGGAGTTTTCGGCGTGCTTTTTTATATAGCACGGGACAAAAAACAAGTGAGAAGAAAGGAAGCGGATCATTTGAAACTACGCGTGGGAGCCAAAATTGCCGATAGTGTCAATAAATGTTCGCAAAAGCCATCGAGACTTCCAAAGGGTTATGCAGCCTGATCATGTGCCTGTTGAATCGCAGTGATTATTTTGGGGTTAATATAAGAACGACCACTGGACCAGTCTTCGCTGTACTCAATCAAATAACTGGTCACTAGTCGAATATAAGAATCCATGCTGGGAAATATTCCTACAACTCTTGTTCTTCTGCGGATTTCCCGATTTAATCGTTCCAAGATGTTGGTCGATGCTATTTTTCGGGAATCAATCTCAGCATAATTGAAAAACTGTAGCGAATCTTCTAACCCCTCTTCCAGAATGGCCACGGCCTCAGAATACATGGACTCATAATCGTCCATCATTGAATTGGCGTACTTTTTAGCACTGTCGTAGTCGGGCTGGAGCCAGATTTGCTTAAGTTTT
>CAZSRN010000397.1:0-1714 GCA_964609115.1 uncultured Veillonellaceae bacterium
CCTCACTTTTGATGGACGCTTCCGTTTCGTCATGCGTAGGTTATTATAACACAGGCCCCACCCCTGTGCAACACTCCTGGCGGCAAAAAATCCTCTATGGGCTGAAGTGGCTGAAGCTGCCAAACTTCAAAGCAGGCATTGCTTTCTGCAATTGTCGGACCATGGTGGAAATTCCAACCCCGGCTGTAGAGAAAAAAGGCACAGCAGCCCTTAATTCGTCCGGATCCAGATTAAGATTTCTCAGCTGTATCATATCAACCCTTGTTTCCTGTAAAAAATCACGCCATGCGGCGATTTCATCCGGTTGGTCATTCAGTCCCGGAAATAACAGCATATTGATGGAAACATGGCAGCCCTTTGACTTTGCATAACAAATCGAAGACCGAACATTCGCCAAAGAATAGGCTGATCGATAATACGCCTGATGAATGGGTTCCTGCGCGCTAATCATGCTGACCCTAATGCTGTCAATCCCTGCGTCGACGATCTGACGGATTCCTTCCGTATAGCCGGCATTCGTGTTAATATTGAAAATTCCCCGAGGTGTTTTTTGTCTGACCTGACTAACAGCCGCTGAAATAATGGCTGCAGCCAACGCCGGCTCTCCTTCGCAACCCTGCCCAAAACTAATAATCGCCTCTGGAGCTGTATCCAGGTGATAAAAAGCAATAGCCGATACTTCTTCAACAGAAGGAGAAAACGATATTCGTTTTTGTGGCGACGGGCAGCATTCCGCAGGCTGCAAGGAAATACATCCCAAGCAGTTGGCATTGCAGGTGGGCGAAGTAGGAATTCCTGCTTCCCATCGGCGATAAAACAGGTTTTGCGCCGTACAGCAATGCCATTCCAAAGAACAGTGCGCCAAATGTTCCACCAGCCGATTATCCGGCAAGTCCTTGCGAACTGCCGCAATGCGACGGGAAAGATCTTTCCCGTTATATTTCGCCGGATCCCATTTGCTGTTCTCATCGCTGTGAGTCGCTGCGACCCAGATTTGGTTTTCTCCCCAAGCTACAGCCGTATATCCGAACAACGGCAGCATCGGAGCTCCAGAATTTTTTTCGTATGCCGGCAGCAGCAGGCGGGTATAGCCAACCGGCAAGATGGCCGCTACTGCCTGATGAGTTCGCTTCATGGCGGCAGTCCTTAGTCGTTTTTGTCCCAGTGCTGTCCGCCCCGGTAAATACATCAGCTCGCTTCCCGGCGGTAAAGGAATCATGTCTTTTCTATCACAAGCAACAATCTCCGTGCCGCTTTGTCCAAGTGCTCCCCAACCGGGAGCATCAAAAATCTCGCCCCGTTCATCAGCAAACAAGCTGGTCAGCATCGTTCGCACCTCATCGGTTATACCGGTTCATCGCCGGCGCCGTTCCTTCTTTGAGAATAGCCTCGACGGCATCCGCAGCCTTCTCGATAGACTCCCGAATCATAGATTTTTCTTCGGCGGCAAATCGTCCCAGCACATAATCAGCAGAATTCCATTCAGCGGGTGGTCTTCCCACGCCAAAACGCACCCGGACAAATTCGTCGGTTCCCAGTTGCGTCAGAATTGATTCAATGCCACGATGTCCGCCCGAACCGCCTCTTTCACGAATTCGCAGACGTCCGGCCGGCAGGTCGAGATCATCATGGATCACAATAATATCTGTGGAAGGCGTCTTAAAAAACTTCGCTGCCTCACGAACCGATGCACCGCTCAGGTTCATGAATGTCT
>CAZSRN010000398.1:0-1704 GCA_964609115.1 uncultured Veillonellaceae bacterium
TACCGGGTCTTGGAACATGGTTCCCTATTTTACACAATTATATGGACTTAACTTTGGGAACCGTTACAGTCAATACGCCCTCTTCAAACTTCGCTTTTGACTGCGTCGAATCCACCAATGTCGGCAACGGCAGCGTTCGACTAAAGCACCCGTAAAATCGTTCGGAATGGAAAAAGTCTTCTTTCTTGGTTTCTGTGCTGGACTTTACTTCGCCCTGGAAAGTGATACTGTCTTCTGTAATTGTCACTTTCATATCCTGTTTTTTTATCCCGGGTACATCCGCCTTGATTACGACCTCATTCTCGGTTTGAATGATATCGACCTTGGGTTCTCCGCCCTTAAAAAGCATGGGGAAATTGGGCAGGTCAAGAAGTTTCGGCATATTCCCAAGGTCTTGCAGGAGTGGATCTATGGGTGACCACAAGCGAAGATTCGACATAACAAGCTCCCTCCTTTCACGAATAGGAACATATTTTTTTGAACCGCAGTGTGGTTGTATCTTAAATTTATTCCAAGTTATTGTTTGCCGCATTATCAATTTTGTCTAAAAAACCTTAAAAAATAATGGCAAATATTATACATTTCATGACTTGAAAAAATCCCTTGCCTGGTTCTCAAGCAAGGGATTGAATCTGTCTCTGATGGAGTGAATGAGTGGAAGATTTATACCCGGAACTTGGCGACAGCGGTCTGCAACTCTTGCGCCAAAGTTGCCAACGCCCGGCTGGATGTAGATATTTCCTCCATCGATGCCAGTTGCTCTTCCGTTGCCGCCGATACGCTTTGCGCTTCACCGGCCGACTTCTTGCTCAACTCATCGATTTTTTTGACGGACCCCACTATTTGCTGGCTGCCGGTCGCCATTTGTTGAATGGCCGCTGACATCTGCTTGACCTGATCCGATACTTCCGTCACCAAGTCGGCGATTTCCCGGAAGGCGACCCCTGCCGCATTAACCACTTCAGCGCCGGTTTTAACTTCTCGCGTGCCATTGGTCATCGCTTCCACGGCTTTATCCGTATCGGTCTGAATTTCACCAATGAGTGAAGCAATTTTCTTTGCTGCTTCCTCCGACTGCTCGGCTAATTTCCGAACTTCTTCCGCCACTACCGCAAAACCTCGTCCCTGCTCTCCGGCCCGGGCTGCTTCGATGGCAGCATTCAGAGCCAATAGATTGGTTTGTCCGGCGATGCCGGAAATTGCGTCGACGATCTGTCCAATTTCTTTGGAGCGTTCTCCCAATTTAGCCACTACTTCCGCAGAAGTATTAACGGTATGTTCAATCTGTCCCATCTGGTTGACGGCTTTATCAACGGCTGCGCCACCATTTTTTGCTTTTCCCGCCGCCTGTTCGGACTGACCGGAAACCAGGTTGGCATTGGCCGCAATCTGTTCGATTCCCGCCGACATTTCCTCCACAACCGCAGAAGTATCGGTCGCCGCCGCCAGTTGGGCATTGGCGCCCGCCGCGACTTCCGTCATGGAAATCGCCACCTGATTGGAGGCTTGCGCCGATTGTTCGGCGCTGGCCGTCAGTTCTTCGCTGGATGCAGCCAGTTGTTCGGCGTTGGAGTGAATTTGTTTGATTAAACCGCGTACATTCTGCGCCATTTGCTCGAAGCTCTTGGCCAATCTTCCGATTTCGTCATTGGAAGAGATGTTGAGATTGTTCTGGGACAAATCGCCGCCGGCGATTTTGTTGGC
>CAZSRN010000399.1:0-1679 GCA_964609115.1 uncultured Veillonellaceae bacterium
GACTGGTGGAATTTTTGGCGACATTATTATTCGGGCCGGCCTGATAGAACCATTTTTTCGTACGAATCTCATCATTTTCTCCATGGCCGCTTATTTTTCGGCTGTTGTCAAATCTCCCGTCACCGGCAGTATCCTGATCATGGAAATGACGGCATCTTTTAATCATATGTTGCCCTTGATCATCGTATCGATTGTTGCTTATCTGATGGCCGACCTGGCAAAAACAAAACCCATTTATGAAGAGCTTCTGGACAGAT
Source organism: uncultured Veillonellaceae bacterium (assembly GCA_964609115.1). GTDB lineage: Bacteria > Bacillota > Negativicutes > UBA1444 > UBA1444 > UBA1444. Next base: position 258 of record CAZSRN010000399.1, read on the forward strand.
CCCTCTGTAAAGCCGGAAAATTTCCCTCGCTTTGCACCGATAAGAATCGCATGGTAATTGAGCTATCTGTTGGTAGCGGTTCCAAGCTGGAAGGCAAGTTGATCAAGGATATTTCCTGGCCGACCGATTGCCTGTTGGTCAGCATCCGGCGCGGCGAGCAGGAAATCGTCCCCACGGGAAGCGTACGCATGATAACCGGTGATTATTTGTATCTTTTAACTGATGTACAACATGCGGAACGCCTGCGAAAGCTTGCAGAATAGATAGGTCAATATTTTTTGTTGACAAATGCGTTTCTTTCCGCCATAATTCTATTTGTAATTGTAAATCAATAAATGTGATGATGGAAGAAAGTAATTTTGCTGATGCATCAGAGAGCCGGCGGTTGGTGTGAGCCGGTTGATAAGGCAAGATGAAGTTCCTTCCTGAACAGCAGGCTGAACTGATAGTAGGCTGCGCCGTATGCCGACGTTACAGGCTTTGAGAGGATCATGCGTCCTTAAAAGGGTGGTACCGCGACAATTCGCCCCTGTGCGGTACTTTTTTATTTTCTGAACGCTGATCTATTTGGGTGGTACCGCGATGAAATCGTCCCTTTCCGGGGGATGATTTTTTTTGTCCCAAAATTGATTCCGGAGCCACAAATATCTTAGGAGGTTCATCATGAGTATTCCATTGATTATTGTCCTAGCCTACATTGTTGTTCTTTTCGCAATCAGTTTTTGGGCGGAAAAACGCGCTCGCGGCGGTGTTGAAAACTATGTGCTCGCCGGAAGAAAACTCACCACCACTCTGGTGACTGTCTCCATTGTCGGCCTCGCGATCGGCGGCGCATCGACCATCGGCGTATCCGAACAGGCTTACAAAGTTGGCTTGTCAGCCGGTTGGTACACAGCAGCCTGGGGCATCGGCGCCATCTGCATGGGGCTGCTGGTGGCCAAAAAATACCGCCAATTGCAAATCTCCACCATCCCCGAGTTATTGGAACGCTATTATGATAAAAAAGGGATGGTGATCGGCGTATTGTGTCAAATCATCATCCAACTCGTTATTACTTCGCTGCAATATATTGCCGGAGGCACGATTCTGCATGCCATGTTGCCGGATATTTTCAGTCTTGCAACCGGAATGCTGACCAGCGCTGCGGTCTTTATCGGCATCACATTTATCGGCGGCATGTGGTCGGCCAGTTTGTCCAACATTTTGAATGTACTGCTGATTTATCTCGGCATCCTCGGCGCCACGATTGTCTGCGTCCTGCAAGCCGGTGGGTTGAGCTCCATCATTGCCAAACTGCCCCCCTCGGTCCCTTTTATGAGTTTGGTCGATGGAGTCGGTCCGATGGGAATTATGGGCTGGACTCTGGTACTGGTCACCGTGAACCTTTCCCTGCAAAGCATTATTCAAATCTCCCTTGGCGCC
>CAZSRN010000400.1:0-1670 GCA_964609115.1 uncultured Veillonellaceae bacterium
TGTGGGCATTGTTGCTCACGGTGGCGCCGGAAAAACTTCTCTTGCCGAAGCCATGCTGTTCAATGCCGGGGCGGTTAATCGCCTGGGACGCGTAGATGACGGCTCGGCGACCACCGATTTCGAACCGGAGGAAGTCAAACGAAAGGTTAGCATTAGTACCGCATTGGCGCCCTGCGAATGGAAGGACTATAAAATTAATTTTGTCGATACTCCGGGGTATTCAGATTTTGTGGCAGAAGTAAAAGGTTCTCTGAGAGCCGTTGATTCCGCTGTTGTGGTATTGTGCGCCGCTTCAGGCGTTGAAGTCGAGACGGAAAAAGTTTGGAAATATGCCGCGGACCTTAAATTGCCGCGTATTGCATTTATAAATAAGATGGATCGTGAAAATGCTGACTTTGATGCAACGGTTGATGCTATGAAATCGGCGTTTGGCAGCAGTATTGTTCCATTGCAGCTTCCGATCGGCTCACAGGAGTCTTTTTCCGGAGTTGTGGACATTGTTGGGAAGAAAGCCTTTTTGTACAAGGGCGGCAAGTGCAGCGAAACAGAGATACCTGCCGATATGGCGGATGCAGTTGAAATTGCACGGATGAGTATGATTGAAGCTGCGGCAGAGGCTGATGATGATGCACTGGCAAAGTACCTTGAGGGGGAAGAACTTTCGGATGAAGAAATTCGCTCAGGATTAATTAAAGGAATTTCTGAAGGAAGGTTTACTCCGGTATTCTGTGGATCGGCAGCGAAAAATATTGGGATAGCTGATTTTATGAATGCGTTGGTTCAATATGCACCGGTTGCTGATAAGACAGTTGTGAACGGATGCCGCCCAAAATCTGACGACGTTATATCACGGACTATCGGAGATCCGTTTGCGGCATTGGTTTTCAAAACAACGGCGGACCCGTTTGTCGGTCGTCTCAGTTTTATTCGAGTTTTCTCCGGCACATTAAAACCCGACAGCATGCTTTACAATGCGAATAAGGAAAAGACGGAAAGAATCGGCAACCTATTTACCATGCGGGGGAAAACACAGGATATAGTTCCTGTTGCGAATGCCGGTGATATTGTTGTTGTTGCGAAAATGGCGGAAACAGGAACTGGCGACACTCTCTGCGATAAGGAAAAACCGATTGTTTTTCCGTCCATTGATTACCCGGGACAGATGTTTACATTATGCATTGAGCCCAAGAACAAAGGGGATGAAGATAAGATCGGGACCGCATTGACCCGACTGTCGGATGAAGATCCAACATTGAAATTTAAAAAACATCCTGAAACGAGCCAATTGCTGGTAAGCGGCATGGGAGATCTTCATTTGGCGATTATGGCCGAACGGTTAAAACGCAAATTCGGCGTGGATGTCAAACTAAGTGATCCCAAAATTGCTTATCGCGAAACCATTCGAACGGGGGTAAAGGTTGAAGGTAAACACAAAAAACAAACCGGCGGACACGGCCAGTATGGTCATGTTTGGTTGCAATTGGACCCAATGCCGTCAGGATCGCCTTTTCAATTTGTTGATGCTACTTTTGGCGGGTCCGTGCCAAAATCTTTTATTCCAGCCGTTGAAAAAGGTGTGCGGGAAGCATTTGCCAAGGGCGTTATTGCCGGTTATCCCGTGGTCGATATTAAAGTAACGTTGACGGATGGATCTTATCATGATGTTGATT
>CAZSRN010000401.1:0-1668 GCA_964609115.1 uncultured Veillonellaceae bacterium
GTTTGCTTTGTTAAGCATATTTCGCCCATCGATAATGCTTTTTTGCCGCATCTTGCCGCCGATGCTATTCCAGTCAATGGAAGAAAATTCCGGCCATTCTGTAACCAAAACCAGTGAATCACAGTCCATAGCCAACTCCTCCAGACCTTCACAGTAATCGATATTTATTTCCGGATATTGACGACGGAAGTTTTCAGACGCAATGGGATCATAGACTCTAACTCGAGCCCCCAAATCAAGCAATTTATTAATAATTACAATGGATGGCGCATCTCTCAAGTCATCGGTATTGGGTTTAAACGCCAATCCCATGATGCCGATCGTTGCACCCCGCAACACCTTTAAAAAGCTTTGCAGTTTTTCGATAACTGTAAGGCGCTGATGTTTGTTAACATTTATTGTGGCCTGAACCAGTTCCATGGGATACCCATACTGAGCAGCTGCATATATGATGGCATGCGTATCTTTCGCAAAACAGCTCCCGCCCCAACCAAGTCCGGCCTCAAAGTAACGGGTCCCAATACGCCGATCCAGCCCAATTCCCTGAGACACCTCTTTAATATCCGCCCCCACCTTTTCCGCCAGTCCTGCAATTTCATTAATAAATGAAATTTTCATGGCAAGGAAGGAGTTTGCCGCATACTTGATAAGTTCAGCGCTTGTGGGGTTCGTTGTAACAAATATGGGTACGCTGTTGTCAGTCGGGCGTGGAATGTCTTCCGGCGCAGCAAAAGACTGGCTGAGAATCGGAGCATACAGCTGTCGCAACACTTCAGTGGCTACATTGTCATCGGTCCCGACAACAATGCGGTCTGGATAGAGAGTATCGCTTATTGCAGATCCTTCCCGTAAAAACTCCGGATTCGAAGCCACATAGTAGACACATTCAACGCCCCGTTTTGCAATTTGCCGATCAATCACAATACGCACCCTTCGGGCCGATCCAATGGGGACGGTCGACTTGTTCACAATGACTGGCCCTCTGCCGCAGTCCATTACCTGGCCAATTTGTTCCGCCACCCTTTCCACCGAGGATATATCTGCATCTCCATTGTTTTTTGAAGGGGTTCCAACTGCAATAATGATGACTCTTGCGCCTGGAATCGCCTCGGCAAGCGAATGAGTAAACGTCAGATTGTTCCAAGCAATGGACATCATCTTCTCCAGTCCCGGTTCATGAATTGTTGTCTGTCCACTTTTCAGCTTACCAATGATATTGGGATTAACATCCACGCACGACACTTCATGTCCCAAATAGGCCATACAGACGGCAGTTGTCAGACCAACATATCCCGTTCCAACAATGACAACTTTCATGCTCCCATTTTTCACGTTCGCACCTCCACATTGCTTTCACATAGAAGCTATTTTTTTTCCTGACAATACTCGAAAAAATCTCTCCAAAATTTGTGTCTGATTTGATCAAGTACTGTCTGATCATACTGTGCTGCCTCTTGAAAATTGCGTTTCGCTTGTATCAGTTGCCAGGTTTTATTCTCTATTGCCTGTTTCATCAGCGAAGCCAACATTCTGCCATCTCCCGGTTTATGAAGACAATCAGGTTCCAATAGTTCAGGAATGCCTCCCGCAGTGGATCCCAATGCAGGACAACCCCTGTTCATCGCTTCAATCAATGCCCGTGGCAGCCCTTCCGCATAGCTGGGTTGA
>CAZSRN010000402.1:0-1665 GCA_964609115.1 uncultured Veillonellaceae bacterium
AATCCGACGTTCCGCCCCGGCTGATAAACACATCTACCTCCGGTCCCGTAAGGCGATCAATCGCATCCCGGGCGAAATCCATTCCCCCTTTATATACCTCCAACGGAATGGTTAATTCCTTAGCCACTTCACGTGCAGTCTTTTCCAGATCTTTAAAAGGAGAAATCATCACAATTCGGCTCATTTTCCCAACATCCCCATCCTTGCAGCATTCGCGATAATCCAATCTACTCTGATTGTAATCAATCAGCACATAATAGCAAGTCATTTTGCACACATTTACACATTTTTTGGCATGAAAATTGCATATTGTCTAATTAGTTCGATTATTTTTAAAAGGGAGGAACTAAAATGCAACGATTGGGAGCTCTGGAGGGAATTACGGTACTGGACCTGACGCGTGTCTTGGCTGGACCTTTTGCCAGCATGATGATGGCCGACATGGGGGCCAATGTCATCAAGATTGAAGAAGCCGGGAAAGGCGCCGACTGTCGGCAGATGGGCCCTTTTCTCAATGGGGAAAGCGCATACTACATGAACCTTAACCGCAATAAAAAAGGAATGACGCTGAATCTGAAATCCCCAAAAGGCAAGCAAATTTTTAAAGATCTGGTTAAAAAAGCGGACGTAGTTCTGGAAAACTATCGCCCCGGCACAATGGCCAAGCTGGGCCTCGGATATGAAGTCCTAAGCGAAATCAATCCCGGCATCGTGTATGCCGCTGTTTCAGGTTTTGGGCAATACGGCCCCTACACCAAGCGTCCCGGCTATGACATCATCAGTCAGGCAATGAGCGGACTTATGAGCACAACCGGCTGGCCCGGCGGCGCTCCCACCCGTTCCGGCACCGCCATGGGCGATGTATTGGGAGGTCTTTCCGTTACCATTGGTATCCTGTCGGCGATTTATAACCGTTCCCATACGGGACGAGGTCAGGTCGTGGACGTTGCCTTGGTTGACTCCGCTGTCGCCAGTCTGGAAATCATCAATATGATTTATCTGGTGGAAAACCGCTTGCCGCAACGTATCGGCAACCGTTATGAATCCGTCTATCCCTACGACTCCTTCCAGGCAAAAGATGATCTGGTTATTATCGGGGCCGGCAATGACAAATTATTTGCGTTGTTCGCCAAACACATCGGTCGTCCGGAACTTGTGGATCATCCGGATTATGCAAAAACCCGCGATCGCGTAAAAAACCATGTCGCCGTTAAACAATTCGTAGAAGAATGGACCCGGAACAAAACCGTAGCGGAAATCGTGGAAGAACTTCTGGCCGTCGGCGTTCCTGCCGCTCCCATTTACAATATTTCTCAGGTTGTCGCCGATCCGCACATCGCCGGAGCCCGCGAAATGTTCGTCGACATCGTTCATCCCAAAGCCGGCCCTGTCAAAATTACCGGCCCGCACATCAAGCTTTCCGAAACAAAATCCACCATACGGACTCCCTCTCCCGGTTTGGGCGAACATAACGAAGAAATTCTCACGTCGTTTCTGGGTATGACAAAAGAAGAAATTGAAGCCTTGAAGCAGGAGGGGGTTCTTTAAATTGTTGAAACAATTACCGTCCCAAGTTTCGGTCACTGAAGTTGGACCGCGAGATGGGTTTCAGAATGTAAAAACGTTTATTCCGACCGAAGACAAAATTGCGATTATCGAAAGCTT
>CAZSRN010000403.1:0-1651 GCA_964609115.1 uncultured Veillonellaceae bacterium
AATTTCTATATATTCAGAATAGAATTGAAATGTAAGAAAGCCTTTTCTTACATTTTTTTATTTTATAACTCTTTAAATCTCGTTGTTACTCCATTATTGTAAGCAATTTATATAGATACGGGGGAAATAATTATGTTTGACAATGCAGAAGGCATGGTTTTCCGTCCGCCCAGCGAAGCCAACAGTTTTATCCTTCGGGCAACGATCGGCTGCGCCCACAATCAGTGCACCTTTTGTTCCATGTATCGTGACGTTCAATTTCGCGCCCGCCCATTATCAGAAATTGAGCCAATCATACAGAATACCGCCCGGCGCTATCCAACCCTCCGCAGGGTTTTTCTCGCCGATGGCGACGCCTTGGTGCTCTCCACCCAAAAACTACTGAACATTATTGAGCTTCTGAAGGCCCATTTCCCCAAGTTATCCCGTGTATCCTGCTACGGAGGGCCTCTCGACATTTTGCGAAAAACGCCCGAAGATCTCCTTTTGTTAAAACAGGCCGGCCTGCAAATGGTCTATCTGGGTATTGAAAGCGGCGATGACGAAGTGCTGGCGCGAATAAAAAAAGGGGTAACCAGTGAACAGATGATTAGCGCCGGACAAAAAGTCCTTGCGGCCGGGATGAAGCTTTCCGCCATGCTTGTTCTTGGCCTTGGCGGTCGTGAACTCTCGCAGCAGCATGTACGTAACAGCGCCCGCGTCGCCAGCGCCATCAACCCTACGATGCTCAGCGCATTAACGCTTATGCTTCATAGCGGAACGCCATTGCGGAGTGATGCCGATAATGGCCGTTTTCAGCCGTTGTCTCCTTTTGAATTTGTTCTTGAACTAAAAGAATTGATTACTCATCTAAACATGAGCGCCCCCTGCATCTTTCGAAGCAATCACGTATCCAACATGTTGCCCTTGGCCGGTACATTGCCCGGCGACAAAAGCAGCCTGCTGGAGCAGGCTGAAGAAGCTTTGTTGTTGTTAAAAAATCAAACCCGTCCAACTTTCAATGACGATGGACCTTTTTGACGGATTCATCTTCGAACCAACCACCATATTATGCTAAATACCGCCATCATAACCAAGGCTACCGGCAACGCCACAAAAATAAAAAACAAAATCATTGCGGCAAGCGCCAGTTTTGTCAGAAAGCCAAACGGTTGTGAACCAAAAGAAACCTGCCTCACATAGACCCGGTGCCCCGGTCCTTCACTGCGATATTCAAAGTTGTCGGCATCCGTTTCCTGATAGCCGGTTTGGTTTGATGCATCAGGCCCCTGCTGAATCGTCAGGCCTTTAAAATCGTCCCGTTCATCCGGGCGCAAAACCTGGACTTCAGAAGTTTCACCGGCGCATCGGCGGCAAAGGTTCTCTACGCCATCCATTTCCTCATTACACTTTGGGCATCGCATCCGGCAAATCGTCCCTTCTCTTTTTATACTGCTCATGATTCGCCAAAACTTTCACGGTTCCTGCCTTACACAAGAAACCCCGGCATAATGCCGGGGTTTCTATTTCACTTGCACAAAACCAATGGAACCGTCGTCTAGTCTTTATCAGCAAAAAAAGTCTTTGTTTTTGCTTCATCCCAACCCAGAATTTCCTTGAGCAATTCGGCCGTATGCTGACCCAATAAAGGAGCAGGACGCTCTACCGCACC
>CAZSRN010000404.1:0-1650 GCA_964609115.1 uncultured Veillonellaceae bacterium
TAAATTGATGGATTACAATGAAACGCTTGTGGAAAAAGCGGACCGGATTTACGAACTGCTTCCCATTCGATTGGAACGCAGGCATCAAGCCGGTGATTTGCCGATCAGCGAGGAATTTAAAGCTATCCTGGCGATATTGGGACAAGGATGCTCCAGCATTCTTCGGATCAATGAAAAGTTGCGCAGAGCGATCATTGACGGCGAAGAGATCGGCGCGGAAGAAATCAGTGAGGCGTACTGGGAGAAATTGACGGTTGCCATCGAGCAATGGCAAACAAAACTTACCAGCAGTTATTATGTGCATGCACTGATTGAAGCTGCGGTTACGGCCAATGAGATCCGGTGGGCATCCCGGCAGGGCAAGCAGCTTTTGCAGGAAAGCGCCGGATCTGCTGATGGCGGGAAGTGAGGAGAGAAAAAGCATTGGACGCCGAATATTTTATTGAAAAGCTGGGGTTGGAGCCGCATGTGGAGGGCGGATACTTCAGGGAATTGTACCATAATGACCGATGGATCCATGAACGTCCGATTTCTTCCACGATCTACTATTTGTTAAAGTCGGGGCAAGTGTCCAAATTTCATCGTCTGCAATCGGATGAATTGTGGTTTTATCATTTCGGATCGCCTTTGTTGGTGCATCAGCTTTCTGTGTCGGGGGAACTTTCGACGGGACGCTTGGGGTTGGCGGCTGAACAAGGAGAACAACCCCAGCTCGTAGTTCCCGCAACGGCGATATTCGGGGCGGAAGTTGCCGAACCGGATTCTTTTTGCCTTGTGAGCTGCGTTGTGTCTCCCGGGTTTGATTATCGGGACTTTGCGCTGTTTTCCAAGCAGGAATTGTTGCAGTTGTATCCACAACAGGAGGAGATCATTGAACGGTTGAATGGAGCGAAGTAACTCTGCAATCCCCACACGAATCAAGTAAGGAGAAAGGAGATGTTCAAAATGCTGAAAGAATTCAAGGAATTCATCATGCGGGGCAATGTGCTGGATTTGGCAGTGGGTATCATTATCGGCGGCGCTTTTGGCAAAATCATTTCTTCGTTTGTCGGCGACATTCTGATGCCTCCCTTGGGTCTGATTCTGGGCAAAGTTAATTTTACGGACCTGTTCATCAACCTTTCCGACAAGTCTTATCCCACACTGGCTGCAGCAAAAGCGGCCGGCGCTCCGACACTCAACTATGGATTGTTCATTAACACCGTGATTGATTTTCTTATTGTGGCGTTTGCAATTTATCTGATGATTGTACAGGTTAACCGCTTCAAAAAGAAACCTGAGGCGGAGGCTCCCGCAACCAAGGATTGTCCGTTCTGTTTTTCCACGATACCGGTCAAAGCGATGCGTTGTCCACATTGCACCTCTAATTTGGAGTAAAACCAAATTTGTTAGATTGACTTTGTAAAAACTGAACTGTTATAATTACGTCAATTGAATCAGTTGACAATCGGGTTGGGGTGCCCCGAAAAGACGGGGAGAATAGGGAAGTCTGAGCACGCATGTCGTGCGTAGGCGCGGGCCCGCCACTGTACCGGGGAGATCTTGCAATGCCACTCGCGAGGGGAAGGCGCAAGCCGTCTAGGAACCGGGAGCCAGGAGACCTGCCACAGCCGGAATCGAATCCTTCATGGAAAAGAAGGCTTTTTTGGA
>CAZSRN010000405.1:0-1626 GCA_964609115.1 uncultured Veillonellaceae bacterium
GGACCGCCGCAAGGCGCGCGCTCGTTTTGGCGGCACTCGGGATGCTGCTGTATGAGCCCCGCAATTTGTTTGACATCAGTTTTCAACTGTCTGTCGGTTGTACAGCCGGACTGTTGTTTTTGCATCCCCGGTTGTCGGACTGGCTGCGGGGGATCGGTCCCCCATGGGTTGTGGAAAGTATCGCGGCGACGTTGGCTGCGCAATTGTCGGTGATTCCTTTTTTAGCCTGGTATTTTGGCACATTTTCTGTCATTTCGTTAGCGGCCAATTTGCTGGTGGTTCCACTTCTGGAAGTCGTAATCCTGATGGGCCTTCTGGGCGCTTTGCTGGCCGGGAGCTTTGTTTCGGCGGCGCATCTGTTGTTCATCGGCATCAGTCTGTTGACGGGAACAGCGGTGGAAATCAACCGATTCCTGGCGCGATGTCCGCTTGGCGGCGTTTATTTGCCGACAATGGGGCTAGGGTTGGGTTTTCTGTATTATGGAGTATTGTTATGGCTGTTTGGTTATGCAAGTTTTGGCAAGTTTTCGCCGCGGAATCTGTGGAGCCGGTGTCGTCTTCATTTGCGCTGGGCTGGAGGACTGGCACTTGTTCTGGCGGGAATTTTAGTTTGGTCGGCCATGAGACCGGGACCGGTTCAAATTCACTTTATCGATGTGGGGCAGGGAGATGCGACCTTGATCATTACGCCGCATGGTCGTACTATTTTGGTTGACGCGGGCGGCAGTACCGCCTCGCAGAACGGGTTTGATATGGGAGAGCAGGTTGTTGTTCCCTATTTGCGTCACTTTGGCGTGTATTCCGTTGACTGGATGGTTTTAACGCACAATCATCAGGATCATGCGGGCGGTGCTGCTGCGGTGGCTGAAATTATCGGTGTTCATCAAGTGTTGCTGCATCAGGAGGAAAGCGAACGGCCCGCGGCTATTCTGAGATTGCAGAAAGCCATGCATAACCGGGGGACTATGCAGGCGATAGAGGGATTTGACGAAATTCGGCTGGATGGGGTCAGAGTACAATTGTTTCAGGCCGGGGAAAAGAATGGCGAGGGGAACAAACAGACCGGGAGAAATCGCAGCTCTTCGGAAAATGACCGGTCTACGGTAGTGCGCATCGAATATGGACAGTATAGTTTTTTGCTTACAGGAGATCTGGAAGGCGAGAGCGAAAAGAAACTATGTGAAACCAATATGCCGCATTCCACGGTATTGAAGGTGGGCCATCATGGCGGACGCAAATCAAGCCGATCGAAGTTTCTGGACAAGGTCGCGCCGCAGTATGCGGTGATTTCAGTAGGAGCAGACAATTCCTTCGGTCACCCCAACCCGGAGACAGTGGAGAGGCTGAGGGAATATCCAACTACTGTTTTTCGCACGGACCGGGATGGGGCGGTAGTTTTTCGCAGCGACGGTGAGCGGCTGAGCGTGGAAAGAACAGTTCATTAAAGGCGGGAACCAATGGATACGGAAGCAAATAATAAGCCACGGGGACGATTTGCGCCCAGTCCGTCAGGACGCATGCATTTGGGAAATGCATGGACGGCGCTGCTGGCATGGTTGGACATACGGAAACTTGGCGGCGCGATGGTGCTCAGGATGGAAGATCTCGATCCCGACCGCAGCCGTA
>CAZSRN010000406.1:0-1612 GCA_964609115.1 uncultured Veillonellaceae bacterium
AGCTGACGCAACTTCCGCTACAGAGAGCCGATGGCTGGTGCGAATCGGTACGGAGCGACAGTTCCAAGTCACCCATGAACTGCCGACTGAATGATGTGGATGCATTCTGCAACATCATAGGTCCGGACGTAAGGCCTGCGTTAAGGGACAGCCGATAAACAGCCGGTTTAAGAGTAAACTGCAGGGTGGTACCGCGAACTTCGCCCCTGACATCACCTGCGAGGTGTGATGTCAGGGGCGTTTAATCTTTTTGGGCAATGCAATAATCGTATAGGGAGGGGAATCACCATGAACTATCCATGGAACGAACTGGACAAACTGATTCTATACCGAAAGATTTTTCAAGACAATCTTTTTCAACTCCTACGCAGTGATGCGTCAGAAGCCGAAAAATGCGCCGCACTGATTCAGTCGGCGGAAGAATTGTCCCTTCAGGGCAACATCGTGTCCGAACTACTGATTCATCGAATCGCGGAAGATGAAAACCCTTTCAGCATTATGGCGGAAAGAAGTGGCGGCAACATAGGCGTCAGCCTGAAGAAAGCCGTACTGCACGATATTGAAATTCTCCGTCTGTTCTTTCAACATACCTCTTCGGTAAATGACCCCGAAGAATTATTGACAAATTATCAACCCACCCGCCGGAAATCGCGTCCGTATATCGAACCATTGCGCAACGCCCTGTTTGATAAAGCCGCACTGCATGCAACAGAGGCTGCTGTTCAGGTTCTCACTTCGCATTACGTTCGTCACGGCTATGGCGACATGGCCCGCTATACCATGTTCCGCTGGGATACGGATGCAGGCTTGGTCCCCGTCCGTCACCCCGATAAAATTCAAATGGATGACCTGGTTGGTTATGAACGTCAAAAAGCGGTCCTCACGCAAAACACCGAAGCTTTTGTCACCGGCAAGCCGGCCAATAACGTCTTGTTGGTCGGCTCCCGCGGCACCGGCAAATCATCCTCCGTGAAGGCTTTGCTCAACCAATATGCCGACCAGGGACTTCGGCTCGTGGAAATCACCAAACATGATCTGAAAAGTTTGTCGCTGATTATGCAAAGTTTGCGCGAACGAGGCAAAAAATTCATTTTGTTTCTGGATGATCTTGCTTTTGAAGAATTCGAAGTTGAATATCGGTATCTAAAATCCATGATGGAAGGCGGCGTTGAAACCAAACCGGACAATGTGCTGATCTATGCAACCTCCAACCGTCGGCATCTCATCAAGGAAACCTGGAGCGATCGGTCCGGGGCCAATGCCGAAGATGTCCATTCATGGGACACGATTAATGAAAAAATATCGCTTTCCGACCGTTTCGGAATCACGCTGACGTTCGCCCCGCCCAATCAGGAAGAATATCTTCGCATCGTCGAATCAATGGCCCGCAAGCGAAATATTCCCTTGCCCATCCCTGAGTTGCGCGCGGAAGCCATTAAATGGGAAACCGCTCATTCCGGCCGTTCCGGTCGAATCGCCCAACAATTCATTGCGCATATTGAAGGACGCGATATTGCGTAACCCAAAGCTTTCGTCGCAACTTTGTCTTAGCCACGAATAATAGCCTGTTAACTAAAAAAGTTGTGTTGAACGCATGTTCAACACAACTTTT
>CAZSRN010000407.1:0-1599 GCA_964609115.1 uncultured Veillonellaceae bacterium
TTTGATGGTTTCCGCAAGCAAGCTCATCCAGATTCCCTCATTTCTTTCGTATGCCGATAGTGTCAATAAATGTTCGCAAAAACCCATCTAGACTCCCTACGGATTATGCGGCCTGTTCATGTGCCTGTTGAATCGCATTGATTATTTTCGGGTTAATATAGGAACGACCACTGGCCCAGTCTTCACTATATTCAATGAGATAACTGGTCACTAGTCGAATATAAGAATCCATGCTGGGGAATATTCCTACAACCTTAGTTCTTCTGCGGATTTCCCGATTTAATCGTTCCAAAATATTGGTCGAAGCGATCTTGCGGGAATCAATCTCGGCATAACTGAAAAACTGCAGCGAATCTTCTAACCCCTCTTCCAGAATGGCCACGGCCTCAGAATACTTGGATTCATAATCGTCCATCAGTAAACCAGCGTACTTTTTTGCACTGTCGTAGTCAGGCTGAAGCCAGATTTGCTTGAGTTTTTCGGCAAAGGATTTCTTATCTCTACCAGAGATATGCCCCAGAATATTACGCATGAAATGTACCTTACACCGTTGCCAGGAGCAGCCGACAAAAGATTCACGGGCCGCTTTGATCAGGCCTTTATGGGCATCGGATACAACGAGCCAGACTTTTTCCAGGCCCCGGGTTTTGAGGTTGGTAAACAGTTCCGTATAGGTGGCTGCGGATTCTTCGTACATCGGTTCAATGGCCAGAATGTCCCTTTTTCCTTCCACTGTGATACCACTTACGACTAATACCGCCATGTTTTTGACACTACGGTTGTCGCGGATTTTTTCATACAGAGCATCCACCCACAGGACGGGATAGGTAGCTTCAATTTTCCGATTGCGAAAGGCTTCCACCTGTTCATTCAGGTCCTTCGTAATAACCGATACCTGACTGCGGGAGATCGATTCAATGCCCAACGTCTTGGTCAGTTTTTCGATTTTTCGGGTGGATACGCCGTTGACATAGGCTTCCTGAATGACATTTAAGAGCGCCGCTTCGGACCGCTTCTTGGCCTCCACGAAGAACGGAATGTAGCCCCCGTTTCTGAGTTTGGGTACCATCAAATACATCGTCCCCATCCGTGTGTCGAACCGGCGAACCCGATAACCCGATCGATAGCCTTGACGGTTGGATACTCGCTCAGATTTTTCGGCTCCGATCTTTTCATCCACTTCAGCTTCCATGAGCCTTTCGCAGAGCCACTTGAGCATGGATAGCATGGGATCTTCCGCTGACACAAATTTCATTAGCATTTTTTCAAAAGGTACGTTAGAATTTGGGTATGCCATCGATGATACACACTCCTTCTTGGTTTGCTGAGCACTTACCTTTTCGGAGTCATCGATGGCTATTCCTTTTTTACTTTTGCGAACTTAATTGTACGCTATCAAATGCTTCGACGCGTAGGTTAGTTTTCCTTTCTCTGCGCTGCTTCTTTTTATATCGATATTCTCGCTCGCAAATTTCCCGGGAAATAAAACTAAGTAAAAAGAAGAAGTCTCTTCCGACAATACGGAAAAGACTTCTTCTTTGAAGAACCGGCGACGACCTACTCTCCCAGGCCGTTTCCAACCAAGTACCCTCGGCGCAT
>CAZSRN010000408.1:0-1595 GCA_964609115.1 uncultured Veillonellaceae bacterium
TCTCGTACGGTTGCCGATCACTACATTATCAACCTTGATACTGTCAATTCGGCGCACATCCAATCGAATGCTCGCATAAAACTTCAGCGCCCGGCCACCCGTAGTGGTCTCTGGATTGCCAAACATGACCCCTACTTTTTCTCTAAGCTGATTAATAAAAACGGCTGTTGTTCTAGACTTGGAAATTATACCGGTCAATTTTCGCAACGCCTGGGACATCAATCGAGCATGTAACCCGACGTGCGAATCGCCCATTTCGCCTTCAATTTCGGCTTTAGGCACCAACGCGGCTACCGAGTCGACAACAATGATATCAATCGCTCCACTTCGAACAAGTGCATCTGCGATCTCCAAAGCCTGTTCACCATAATCCGGTTGTGAAATCAACAGATTGTCAATGTCAACGCCCAGCTTTCGTGCATACAATGGATCCAGCGCATGTTCCGCATCAATGAAAGCGGCTACTCCGCCTGCTTTTTGCGCTTGCGCAATAATTTGCAGAGCAACCGTAGTTTTTCCTGAAGATTCCGGTCCATAAATTTCTACAACCCGACCCCGGGGAACACCACCAATTCCAAGAGCAATATCCAGACCAATGGAGCCTGTCGGAATAAATTCCACATTCAATCTCGACGAAGCTTCCCCAAGTTTCCAGATTGAACCCTTTCCAAAATCTTTTTCGATCTGATGCAATGCATTGTCGAGTGCTTTACTTTTTTCCTTATCCATGTTAGTCCTCCTCTATGAGTGACGCATCGTAGTTCAATGCCATTATACAAACATATGTTCTAAAAGTCAATCGGATTCCATTTTATTTTTGCAGATACTGCCGAACCAGATTCAGTGCGGCATTGACAGTACGCGTCCGAATAACGTTGCGCTGACCAACGAAGCGTTCTTCTTCCACAACGGTTCCGTCCGGTCCTGCAACCGCAATATAAACCAGACCCACCGGTTTTGCCTCGGTTCCTCCCCCGGGCCCGGCAATCCCGGTTACTCCGACTCCGATATCAGCCCCAAAGCGTTCACGAATCCCTTCCGCCATTGCGAGAGCCGTTTCTTCGCTGACCGCACCCTTTTCCTCCAAAATGGATTCTGGAACGCCGACAAATCCGGATTTAATAGGGTTGCTGTAAGAAACAATAGATCCAATCAAATACGCGGAACTGCCGGGAATATCCGTAAGTCGAGCGGATACTGCTCCCCCTGTGCAGGATTCAGCAAGCGCCAGCGTATATTTTTTCGCCGTCAACTCCTCGCCGACTACTTGTTCCAATCCCTGTCCATCCGTTCCAAAAACAAATTCTCCAATTCGTTCACGAATTTTGGGTTCCAGTTCGCCAATGAGCCGGTGGGCATGATCCGCAGTTTTACCTTTTGCCGTCAAACGAACATGAATTTCGCCGCTACGCGCCAATAATGCCAATGTTGGATTTTTCTGCGCCAGAATATAATCGTGAATCCGTTCTTCCAGGGCAGATTCACCTAACCCAAAGGTTCGAAGAACCTTGGAAACAATCATCCCCTGATTGCCAAAACGATTGGCCAAATAGGGCCGGATTCCATTTTCAAACATGTATTCCAGTTCCATGGGG
>CAZSRN010000409.1:0-1576 GCA_964609115.1 uncultured Veillonellaceae bacterium
TCTGGACTTTATCGTTTCGGTCGCCGATATGATCGGCTTCTCCTGGGTTAAGTCGGCAAAAGATATTTCGGCGCTGCAGCAGGAACTCAACCTGCGAATGGGTGACAAAATGCGGCGACTGCCGCTCGTCGCCAAGATCGAAACGGCGGAAGCCATCAAAAACTTGTCCGAAATCATTGTGCGGGCAGCTTCCCGGCAACCCTTTGCGTTGATGATTGCCAGAGGAGATTTGGCGATGGAGGTCGGCTATGAGCGATTGGCGGAATTGCAGGAAGAGATTCTGTGGATTAGTGAAGCGGCTCATGCACCGGTGATCTGGGCAACGCAGGTACTGGAAAATCTCGTGAAGTACGGCACTCCGTCGCGGGCCGAGATTACGGACGCAGCCATGGCGGAGCGGGCCGAATGCGTGATGCTGAACAAGGGTCCGTTCATTGTGGATGCGGTCGCTTTGCTGGACAAAGTTCTGACCCGTATGGATGAACGGCAGCACAAAAAAACGGCGCGGCTGGGAATCTTAAGCATGGCGGGCGACGACCCCGCGCTCCGATGATTCTGTATGCTGGGCTGAAAAAGCTTCGCTGCGGATTACTTTGCATTTACAGACGAGTCACAGGTGATGCTGAAATAGATCCGGGGTTGTAGAGAATGATTTATCAGGCAAAATTGGCGGTGTTACTATGGAAATAGGATTTGCGAAAAGCAATGATGTTGACGGTTGGCTGGAATTATTGGAGAGCGTAAAGGATAATTTTCCGGGGCTGGATTTGGATGAATATAAAAAAGGATTGTCAAAAAGGATACTCGAACAAGGCGCTTTAGTTGCAAAAGAAAGCGATAGGGTGATGGGAGCCCTGCTGTTTTCCAGAGAGTCAAAAGAACTGGAATTTCTTGCGGTTCATCGGCGGTACCGCGAGTTGGGCATAGCGACGGCTTTAATTGAGCAGATGTTTATGCTCTTTCCCCCAGGCAGTCAGGTTACCGTTGTAACCTACCGGGAAAATGATGAAAAGGGCCAAGCGGCGAGAAAATTGTACGAAAGAATCGGATTTGCGCCGGGTCGGCTTGTCACGGTTTTTGATTATCCATGTCAGGAATTCACTTATACCACAAAATAGGCAAACCGAGAAAAACCACCCTGTGAAGACAGGGTGGTTTTTCTTGACAGAGCCATCGTTTGGTTATAATATTAAAGTCAAATAGAAATGTTCTTCAAAAAATGAGGCGAATGAGACAAAGGAGAATGAGATGACGCCCGAAGAAGTGAAAGAAAAAGTCGGCGCGCTGGGTTTTCAAATCAAGCAGACGACACTGCAGAATTACCGGCGCTGGGGGTTGGTGACGCCGCCGGTGACAAGAACGCTGGGGCGGGGAAAAGGCCGCCTGACCGAATATGATCCGATCGTTCCCGGTGAAATTTATGCCGCGCAGCGGATGATGAAAAGCGATCTCGGTTTTTCCACCGCGCAGATCGCCAGATTCCGGGCGCAGTTCTGCGCCTTGCCGAATCCGGATGAACCCTGGCCGCCGGATGTGATTACGCAGGCGGGCGCGCTGCTGTGGGGGCTGCTGCGAA
>CAZSRN010000410.1:0-1169 GCA_964609115.1 uncultured Veillonellaceae bacterium
AGGCGTTGGTCGCGCCGGTATTCTTGCTGCCGTGTTCCCGCAGATCGATATGGTACAGACCTTTGCCGATCCACAGCCCAAAAGGAAGCGCGCCCATCAAATATGCGCCCGCAATGACACCTGCCAACAGCACCGGCTATTCCTCCCCCTGACGCGGCCGTACGAACAACTTCAACGGTGTGCCTTCAAACCCGAACGCTTCCCGGAGTTTGTTCTCCAGAAAACGCAGATAGGAAAAATGCATCAGGTCCGGGTCGTTTACAAAGAACACAATCGTCGGCGGTTTCACCGATGCCTGCGTGGCAAAATATACTTTCAGTTTGCGGCCCCTGTCCGAAGGCGGCGGATTGATGCCGACCGCATCACGGACCACTTGGTTCAGCACACTGGTCGAAATGCGCATCGCATGCTGCTCGGCCACATACTTCACCACTTCCGGAATACGAGTCACCCGCTGTTTGGTGAGCGCCGACAGATAGACCACCGGCGAATACTGCATGAAGCCGAGTTCGTGCCGCAGTGTTTCCGTATAGCGAAGCGAAGTCTTCCCATCTTTTTCAATCAAATCCCATTTATTGACGACCAACACGGAAGCCCGGCCCGATTCATGAACATAACCGGCGATTTTTTTGTCCTGTTCGGATACACCTTCCGCTGCGTCGATCAACATCAGCACCACATCAGCCCGATCGATGGCGCGGAGGCTGCGGATTACGCTATATCGCTCCAAGGCCGCGTCGATCTTGCCCCGTCGCCGCATTCCGGCAGTATCGACAAAGACAAAAGTAATGCCGTCCTGCTTAAAATATGTATCGACAGCATCCCGCGTGGTACCGGGAATATTGCTGACCACCAGACGCTCTTCGCCCAGAAGCGCATTGACCAGGGAAGACTTGCCGACATTCGGCCGCCCCACCACAGCGACCCGGATGGTATCCGGTTCATCAGCCACTTCGACTTCCTCGGGCAGGTCTTTCACGATTGCATCCAGCAAATCACCCAGATTCATGGCGTTGGCGGCAGAAACGGCAATGGGTTCGCCCAGTCCCAGTCCGTAGAATTCGTAGCTGTCCGGGATGCCTTTCATGCTGTCGACTTTGTTCACAGCCAAAACGACCGGTTTTTTCGTCGTGCGCATAATCTTGCGCCAGGTCACGGACTATGGCGTC
>CAZSRN010000410.1:1179-1575 GCA_964609115.1 uncultured Veillonellaceae bacterium
GAAACATCATTCACGGAACCAGGAATTTATGTTTTCGGTAATTCCGACTTTTCCATCCACCACAAACAGAATGACGTCTGCTTCTTCCATCGCCAGCTTGGCCTGGTTGCGCATTGCGGGCAACAGCGCATCCGTCTCGCTAAAATCGATCCCGCCGGTATCCACCAAGGCAAATTGATGTCCGGTCCATTCCGCATCGGCATAAATGCGGTCACGGGTTACCCCCGGCGTGTCGTCTACGATGGACACCCTTTTTTCAGCTATGCGGTTAAACAATGTCGATTTACCGACATTGGGCCTCCCCACTATGGCTACAATTGGTTTTGCCATTTAATGATCAATCCCTTCCCGGCTGTCAATCCCTTTTGAATAAGGGTGCCGGATGTTCTTCATTTC
>CAZSRN010000411.1:0-1556 GCA_964609115.1 uncultured Veillonellaceae bacterium
AACTTTCCCATGACGTTGCGCCGTAAAATGCTGGTTTCGCTATTTGCCGCATTGATTTGCGTGAGTTCTTTCATTATCCTGCCCATCGGTCCGGTGCCGGTTACCTTGCAGGTGTTTTTTATCGTATTGACCGGCGCTGTTCTCGGTCCCAAGATGGGAGCACTCAGCGTGGTGCTTTGGATTTTGCTGGGGACATTCGGATTGCCGGTTTTTGCCGGCGGCAAATCGGGTCCTATGGCCTTGTTGGGGCCGACGGGCGGTTACATGCCCGGTTTTGCAATCTGTGCCTGGATCGTGGGCCTGCTGACGGAAAAACAAACCAGCTCTCGTCTGCGTATCGGTTTGGCGATGGTGTTGGGCATGATCGTTGCCTATGCGATCGGGTTGGCTGGATTCATGGCCAGTTTTGCGCTTTTCCTGCAAAAACCCATGACCGTGCAACAGGCTTTGGCGATTGCCGTATATCCTTTTGTGCTGTTTGATCTGGCGAAAATCGTACTGGCTGCATGGCTGACGCCGATTTTGCGGGCGGCTGTCTGCCGGGCGGGATTAACGGAGGTGCGAAATGAGCATGCGTAAACGAATAGACGAACTTGCACAAAAAGTATTGGATGGAGAAGAACTCCAACTGGATGAAGCACGGGAGCTCTCCCATGTGACGGAAGGCGAATTGCCTTATTTGTTCGCAGCCGCCAACTCTATCCGCCAAAAATTTCAAGGGGATGAGGTTCACCTGTGTTCCATCCTCAACGGTCGATCCGGCCGCTGCAGCGAAGACTGTTCTTACTGCGCCCAATCCGCCCATTATCAGACCGGCGTCGCGGTATATCCCCTGTTGGATGTTGACGAAATCGTACGCAATGCGATAGCAGTCGAGGCGGCGGGAGTGAGCCATTTTTCCCTGGTTCTTAGCGGACGGGGCATAGATGGACCTACAGAAGAAGAAAATTTTGACCGGATCATTGAAGCCTATCGGCAGATCAAGGAAAAGACCCGGCTGAAACTGTGCGCCTCCCTGGGGTCGCTCAAGCCGGAACAAGCCCGGAGACTCAAGGAAGTCGGGACTGAACGATACCATCACAATGTGGAAACCAGTGAAGATTACTATGCCTCCATCTGTCGTACACATACCTACGGGGACCGCATTCGCACCATCAGCGTGGCGCAGGAAGCGGGCCTCTCGGTGTGTTGCGGCGGTATCATAGGAATGGGTGAGACGCTGAGCCAACGAATCGATATGGCGTTTGAGCTGCGCAAAATGCAGATCGACTGCGTTCCGGTAAATGTGCTGAATCCGGTAAAAGGAACCCGGCTGGAATCTGCGCCGCCTTTGCCGCCGCTCGAAATTATCAAAACGATCGCATTATTTCGCTTTATTTTGCCCCACGCCGTCATCCGAACCGCGGGCGGACGGGAGAAAAATCTTCGCGATCTTCAATCCATGGCATTATTCGGCGGGGCCAACGGCATGCTGGTCGGCGGATATCTGACGACTGCCGGACGGGGCACGGACATGGACCACCAAATGATTGACGACCTGGGACTCAAGGTCGCGC
>CAZSRN010000412.1:0-1540 GCA_964609115.1 uncultured Veillonellaceae bacterium
CTCTGAAATCCGTACTTAAAGCAAAGAACTTGAATACAGCCATTGGCGACGAAGGCGGATTTGCACCGGACCTCAAGTCCAACGAAGAAGCAATTCAAGTCATTATCGCCGCAATAGAAAAAGCCGGCTATGAACCCGGCAAACAAATTTGCATCGCACTGGATACAGCCGCTTCCGAAATCTATATAGACGGAAAATATCATTTGGCAGGCGAAGGCGTCGTGAAGACATCGGCCGAGATGGTTGATTTCTATGTACAGCTTGCCGACAAATACCCCATTGTTTCAATTGAAGATGGTCTGGCTGAAGACGACTGGGATGGATGGAAACTGTTAACTGAAAAACTTGGCGGCAAGGTTCAGCTCGTAGGCGACGATCTGTTCGTTACCAACACGGAACGCTTGTCACGCGGCATCGAAACAGGTACCGCAAACTCCGTACTGATCAAGGTAAACCAAATCGGCACCTTAACCGAAACCTTCGACACTATTGAGATGGCCAAACGGGCCGGCTACACGGCAGTAGTCTCTCACCGTTCCGGTGAAACTGAAGATGCAACCATTGCAGATATCGCCGTAGCCACCAATGCCGGACAGATTAAAACGGGTGCGCCCGCCCGCACTGATCGCGTAGCAAAATACAATCAACTGCTCCGCATCGAAGAAATGTTGGGAGACACTGCCGAATTTGGCGGTTCTGGCGTATTTTACAACTTGAAATAGTCGAGTTGTTTTCATCATACTGTTTTCTTTTTTAACGGGCAGATCGCCCGTTTTTTTTGTTTCGTGCGAAATAATATCATAAAACCAATTGTCAATATGAAACTGCTTGTGATAAAATGTACAAGTAATGTTAGGGGGTGCCAGAATTTTGATTACCGCATTGATGATCTTGGAAGCAATTATTTCGATTGCTTTGATTGCAACAGTTGTCCTTCAGTCCGGAAAAAGCGCCGGTTTGTCCGGTTCAATCGCCGGTGGTGCTGAAACCCTGTTCGGCGGAAAGAAAAAAGGGTTGGATGAATTGTTAGCCAAAGCCACCATGGTTTTAGGTGCACTGTTTGGAGTTATCACAATGACACTGGTCCGTTTGACACAGTAACTGGTTTTTGTTACATAAGTGGTGGTGCAGTTGTGCCGCCACTTTTTTGCGAAACCATTAGGCTGAATATTTCTACTAAACCGCGGTATTGTATAGTCTATTTGCTTTATTCAGCTTATTCAATTGTCTGATAATGGTTTAATGAATACCCATATAAATAAAAGGAGGAAATTATTTTGGAGAACTACCTCGTTTGGTCAACTCTCACCGGAGTTTTGGCGCTGGCATTCGCATACTTCTTGAGTGTCGGTATCAGCAAGGCCGACCCTGGAAACGCCCGTATGCAGGAAATAGCCGGTTATATCCATGAAGGCGCCATGGCCTTTCTGTATCGCGAGTATCGTTATCTCGCCGTCTTTATTGTAGTTGTTTTCTCCGTTCTGTGCGCCTTTATTGATTGGCAATCCGCTATCTGCTTTCTTGGCGGTGCTTTTTGCTC
>CAZSRN010000413.1:0-1535 GCA_964609115.1 uncultured Veillonellaceae bacterium
CCGCCGAGCATACCGATGGTTACGTATGGGGTTGTGACCAATACTTCCATTGGGGATTTGTTTGTTGCCGGCTTTATTCCGGGATTGTTGATAGCCGTTGCTTTAATCAGCATTGTAATTTGGCTGGCGAAAAAATATAATCTCCGGGGCGGAGAACCGACTTCGCTCAAAAAAATTCTGACAACAGGCAAAGATGCTTTATTGGCCTTGTTTATGCCGATTATTATTTTGGGTGGAATCTATGGCGGTATTTTTACTCCCACGGAAGCTGCAGCAGTGGCTACGGTATATGCTCTCATTGTCGGCATGTTCGTTTTTCGCGAAATCAGTATACGGGATTTGCGCGGCATTATTATGAAAGCAGCCGTCAGCTCGGCTGTCGTCATGTTTGTTATTGCGACATCGTCTTCGTTTTCCTGGCTGTTGACTTCCATGCAGATTCCCGAGAAAGTGGCCGGCAGTATGTTGGAGATTTCTCAAAATCCTACCGTGATTTTGGTGTTGCTCAATCTCATTCTGCTGTTTTTGGGTACTTTTCTGGAAACGCAGGCTATCATTTTGCTTGTGACGCCGATTATCTTTCCGTTGGCCATGGAGTTGGGCGTTGACCCCCTGGCTTTGGGAATTATCATTGTCGTCAACACGTCTATCGGCATGATAACGCCCCCAATGGCGGTAAATCTATTTGTGGCTTGTACGTTGTCCGGATTGTCCATAGAGAAAATTTCCAAGCGCATTTTGCCGTTTTTGTTCGCGGAAATCGCGATATTGCTTCTGATCACAAATGTTCCAGCCGTGACGCTTACGTTGGTAAAATTGCTTAAATAACAGAAAACTTTTCAGAGACAGACCGTTGAAAAACAATACAGGGTGGAAATCCATGCGGATTTCCACCCTGTATTGTCAAAAAAAGTAGAATTTACTGAATTTCAAAGACCTTGTTCAAGCGTGTAAGCTCAAACAGGTCCTTGACCAAGCCCTTCATACCCTTGATAATGACGCTGCCGCCATTTTGCAGGGCCCGTTTCTGAATGGCCACCAAAGTACCCAACCCTGAGCTGTCGATATAATCAACATTCCCAAGATCGACGACAAAGGTTTTGTGTCCATTGTCGATATAACCGATCAGGCTCTCCCGGATTTGCGCGGCTTCTTCCACATAAATGCTTCCGGAAAGACTGACCAAAACGTGATTGTCAACGACAGTGATTTCTTGTATCATAGAGTGCCCTCCTCCAAAATGATTACAGGTGAGAAGATCGAACCCATGAATAACCACTTTATATGAATACCTGTATAAGTTTTATTCGCCGCTTGCATTAATTTTCCTCTAAATAAAGATAGGTTTTGCAGGAAAATAATATGAAGAAGGGCAAATAGTAAAAGAGAAAAAGCAAGAGGCTTGTCGGCGATAAAAAATAGAGTAACGGAAGGTGCTTTTTATGTGCAGCCGTAAAAAATCCGAGCCACGCCTGGAAAATATTCAAGCGGCGGAAACCAATCCCGGAGAGTTGGTGACCTCCATTGTAGAAAAC
>CAZSRN010000414.1:0-1522 GCA_964609115.1 uncultured Veillonellaceae bacterium
GGAGACCTGCCACAGCCGGAATCGAATCCTTCATGGAAAAGAAGGCTTTTTTGGAATTTTATTATCCAAACAAAGTCTTCTTCTTTTTTTATGAAGACAAGTCTTTGGCATACGAAAGAAATGAGGGAATCTGGATGAGCTTGCTTGCGGAAACCATCAAAAAAATATCAGCGCCGGATTCGGCAAGAAGGCAACACGTGCAACAACAATTGGAGCAATGGTTGCCGCCTCCCCGCAGTCTGGGACGACTGGGCGGGATGGTCGGACAATATGCCGGTATCACGGGAAATGATCCTCTACGGCAACCGCGTCCCTGCATGGTGGTTACCTGCGCCGATCATGGGGTGGCTCGCAATGGAATCAGCGCTTACCCCATTGATACGACGCGCCAGATGACACTGAACTATGTTTTGTCGAAAGGAGCGAGCGCCAATGCGTTTGCCAATTATTCCGGCTCGGACATGGTGGTGGCGGACGTAGGCGTGGCGGGAGACTTGTCCCATGCACCGGAACTTTGGCAAAAAAAAATCGCCCACGGGACGCAGGATTTCACGAAAGGTCCGGCCATGAGCCGCGAACAGGCGGTACAGGCCATCGAAACCGGAATCGAGATTGTGCAGGATCGGACGCAGAAAGGCTGCAACTGCTTTAGTCTCGGGGAAATGGGGATTGGCAACACGACGGCCAGTGCCATCATTGTCGCTGTGTTTACCGGACTGTCGCCGGAACAAGTTACAGGGCGGGGTACGGGAATTTCCGATGCAAAAATGAAAGTCAAACTCGACATTGTGCATCAAGCCTTGGAATGCAACAAGCCAAGGCGGGAAGACGGACTCGATGTATTGGCCAAAGTCGGCGGGTTTGAGATCGGCGCATTGGCCGGAGTAGTACTGGGAGCGGCTGCGAACCGCAGTGCGGTGATCGTGGACGGACTGAATACCACCGCGGCGGCGATGATTGCCGAGGCCATAGCGCCATTGAGCCGACAATATATGTTTGCTTCGCATTTATCCGGGGAGCCGGCGCATATCTCCGCTCTTGAATATCTGGGGCTCGAACCTTGCCTGGATATGGGGGTGAGGCTCGGAGAAGCCATTGGCGCATCAGTGGTGGTGGAAATGTTGAAAATGTCGGTGAAAATGTATGGTGTCATGACTGCAAAAAGGAGGGACTCGGCATGTTTGAACCGGTGATTTCAAGGATCAGGCCGCTGGATGTGAGCGCCATGGAAAAATGCCAGGTTCGGCTGGATAATTTGACAAAACCTCTGGGCAGTTTGCATTCGTTCGAGCATTTGGCGCGAAAGATGGCGGGGATTACAGCAAATCCCCGTATTCACGAACTATTGCCGAAGGTGGTTGTCCTGAACGGGAGTTGTCGGACGGAAGGGTTGCTGGATGTTTTTACCCAAAATATGGGGGCTGAAATTGTGACGTGTGATTTCGATGCGACAGAGATTTCCTGCGGGGAACAGGCCGCACTTTTTCTGGAAAAGGGCATAAAAATAGCCTGCTCGCAAACC
>CAZSRN010000415.1:0-1520 GCA_964609115.1 uncultured Veillonellaceae bacterium
TCAGACCTATTTCAACAAACCGCCTCGTTCTCTTACGTTACCGGAATCCGCATTAATTGCCGGATTACCTGCCGCACCTTCCATCTATTCGCCTCTGGAAAACCCGACAATGGCCCTGCAACGACAAAAAATCGTATTGGCGGCCATGGCAAAACATGGCTATATTACTCTTCAACAAATGGAAGAAGCAAAAAACTCCCCCCTTCAATTAGTTAAATAACAAAAACAGAGACACGCTTCAATTAGTTAATTTTGCAATGAAACCCGACAGCAATACTGCTGTCGGGTTTCATTGCAAAATTTATAAAAAGCCTTATTTGCCTTTGGGTTTTGTTGTAGGTTGGGTTGGCGCAGCCACCGGCTTATCAGTTTGAGTGAAGAAATTTTTGATTTCCTTCCAGTCACCGTTCAAATTCTCATTTACTACCGTTCGAATTGTCCGCTCAATGGTGAATTCCCGAATATAAGTGTTTCCATCAATATATTTAGGATCTTTCACCAATCGCCCTTCATCCTGAACATTAAACGCCAGAAGCGTAAAGTAACTCTTACGCTCTGCTGTCGGCTCTTTTTTTACCGCTACGCCCAACGTGACCGGTGAATTTTTCTCCAATAAGTTGCGGCTTACTTCTTTATATGTCGCAAAAACAACAGATTGCGCCGAAGACACCAACGGGTAGATTTCCGGAAACATTTTCTTAAAATCCTTGATCTGAAAAGGCATATCCGGAGTAATCCGCTGCATTTGAACAAACGCTCCCGGTTTATTGCTTTCATATTTTACATCCATACCGATTCCGATGTCCTCCCTGCGGAAACGATAGGTAAACGTATCTGACTGGGCCTTTTTATAACCGCTTTTTTCCCACTGTTCTTTAGTCCACGGCTGATTGTCGGTATCAAGCACCAACCGATAGTCCCCATACCGTTGGGCTATTGTTTCCCTTGTATCATCCAAATTGGCAAATGCGGGCGCCCCAACCGCAAGAACACAGAGTACCATCCAAACAAACACCATTTTTCTCATCTTCAATTCCCCCGTATCCAAAATAGCCATTTTTTATAATGTTATTGTAGTATTATTTGCTCTTTCAAGCTATAACTCCTGCAAAAAAAGGAAACCCGGAAATAGTTTTCCGGGTTTTAAAACAGCCATCCTTAACGTTTTGAGTATTGAGATGCCTTACGCGCCTTTTTCAGACCGTACTTACGACGTTCTTTTTCACGCGGGTCACGGGTTAGAAACCCTGCTTTTTTAAGAGCCGGGCGATATTCAACATCGACACGGAGCAACGCCCTGGCAATACCATGACGAACTGCACCTGCCTGACCGGAAAATCCGCCGCCGTCCACACGAGCGATTACATCATACTTAGCCAACGTTTCCGTCAGATTTAACGGTTGCTTGATAATCAGCTGGAGTGTCTGCAATCCGAAATATTCATCAAATGCATGTCCGTTAATCAAAATTTTGCCCGTTCCTGGAGTTAAACGAACCCGTGCAGTGGAAGTCTTGCGTC
>CAZSRN010000416.1:0-1504 GCA_964609115.1 uncultured Veillonellaceae bacterium
CCTTACAATAGCCAGTTTTTTTATTTTAACTGTCTACTGCAAGGGGAGCATATCATTAATGGAGGGCTTTTTTGCGTTGAATAAAATGGATACACACCACGCAGAAACTGTTCTGCGTGGCATATTGACAACTTTCGACGGTAAAACTATACTGGATTAAAAGGCATCGATAACATTCGATGATATTGATTGCCATCGATGGAATGGAGAGATGAATTTATGGACCCGTTGTATGCGAAATATGCCCCCGCATTTAAGGCGCTGTCGGACGAGACGCGGCTGAAAATCATCGATATGCTGTCCTGCGGGGAGATGTGTGCATGTGACATACTGGAATCATTCAGCCTTTCACAGTCTACCTTAAGCTACCACATGAAAACGCTTGTGGATAGCGATCTGGTAAATGCCGTTCGGGATGGCGCCTGGATGAGATACACGCTGAACAAGGAAAAAACCGACGGGGTTATCGCTTTTCTTGTCCAAATTTCAAACGAAAAGGCCGATTGTATTTGCAATCAGTCAAACAAGAAGAAGGTTGAAAAATAATGGGTATGACGCAAATGAGGGGTGGACTTTCCCTATTGGATCGATTCCTGACTTTGTGGATTTTTTTGGCGATGGCGGTGGGCGTCGGCGGCGGATACTATTTTCCGGGAGTCGCCAAGTGGCTGGACGAGTTTTCGGTCGGTACTACGTCCATTCCTATTGCAGTCGGACTCATTGTGATGATGTATCCTCCACTGGCGAAAGTGAAGTATGAAGAACTGGGAAAAGCATTTCAGAATACGAGGGTTATGACACTCTCGCTGGTTCAGAACTGGTTGATCGGCCCGGTTTTGATGTTTATTCTTGCGATCACTTTTCTCCGGGACCAGCCGGAGTATATGGTCGGACTCATTCTGATCGGATTGGCTCGCTGCATTGCCATGGTGATTGTCTGGAACTCGTTGGCGGATGGGGATACGGAGTATGCGGCGGCTTTGGTGGCGCTCAACTCGATTTTTCAGCTGGCGCTTTATTCGGTGTCCGCTTACTTTTTTATTACAGTATTGCCGCAATGGATCGGGTTGAAAGGGATGACGGTTCAGGTATCGATCCAGGATGTAGCGGTCAGCGTCGCCGTGTATTTGGGAATTCCATTTCTGGCCGGCTTCTTGACCCGCAAAATTTTGCTGCCCATCCACGGTCGGGATTGGTATGAAAATGTTTTTGTACCCAAAATCAGCCCACTGGCGCTGATTGCCCTGCTGTTTACCATCGTGGTGATGTTTTCGCTCAAGGGAAGCTACATTGTCAGTCTGCCGATGGATGTGGTTCGCATTGCCATCCCGTTGCTGATCTATTTTTCCCTGATGTTTTTATTTTCGTTTTGGATGAGCAAACATCTGGGGATTAATTACGAACAGACTACGACTCTTTCTTTTACTGCGGCAAGCAATAATTTTGAATTGGCCATTGCGGTGGCGGTGGCCATTTTCGGCATCAATTCCGGTCAAGCTTTTGC
>CAZSRN010000417.1:0-1504 GCA_964609115.1 uncultured Veillonellaceae bacterium
GCGCGCCTGGTTCGGGACCAGGAGGCCGCAGGTTCAAGTCCTGTCGCCCCGACCACTATAGTAAAAAGAAAAGAGAACTCTTATGAGTTCTCTTTTCTTTTTTACCTTGGAGCCTTTATTTTTAATCAATGATGGTTAATATTTCTTCGATGGGTTTACGTGGCGGCGAAGCTCCTCCACCGGCCGGAATTCCTAGCGGCGTAAGCGCCGCCAAAACATATCCCTCTTTTTTAAACCCAACCAATTGGGAAATTTCCGCGCCGGCATATGTCGGTCCCGTCATCCAACAAGTCCCATATCCGAGAGCTGCCGCCGCCAGATGCAAATTCTGCAACGCAGCAGCGATATTTTGAATACCGGGTTTTGTCCGTTTCATAACTTCGATCTCTTGCTGCGTCAACCCGGGTCCTGCTACCAAATCATCAGCGGGAACCGGATATTCTCCCGCATAGGCCAATACAACCGTAGGCGCATTTTTAAATACTGTGTGATATCCTACTGAGCTCTTGAAGGCTTTCTGTTTTTCACTATCAAGGATAAACGGTAAAAGAGTTTCATGCTTTTCTTCGACCAAAGATACCATCTTTTGAATTACCACTGGGTTTCGTACCACAACGAAATGCCAATTCTGCAAGTTCTTCCCGGAAGGGGCGTGAATCGCTGCATCAATCAGTTGTTGGATTACCTCGTCCGAAATCGGCTCGTCGGTGAACTTTCGCACACTCCGTCTGCGATAAATAAAAGCCAATTCTGCGGGTATTTTTTTATCCATGCCTCATTCCTCCACTGCTTCTTCTATTAAGCGATCCCATACTTCATCAAGCACTTCGCTATCCCACGAACCTCCGCGCTCCATTATGCGCCGACAAACATATTCACCAAATTCGGGTAATTTAACCCACCAATTACGCCCACCGTTTTGAATAGTTTCTCGTAAGCGAAGCGTCTGATTTCTGGTCAACAACCCCCGCAAAAATGTCACTGCCGCC
Organism: uncultured Veillonellaceae bacterium; assembly: GCA_964609115.1. GTDB lineage: Bacteria > Bacillota > Negativicutes > UBA1444 > UBA1444 > UBA1444. The sequence goes on from CAZSRN010000417.1 coordinate 990, forward strand.
TCGACTTCAAGTGGATCCAGGCTATTTACTTTTAACAAAATACGAACCCGCTCAGGTCCTAAATGAAGTAAACAATGTAAGCAAATAGCTTCTCCTTCTATACTGTACGAAGTCGTCGCTGAAAGACTCTCTCCACACAGAGGACAAGCCGGCAATGAAATCGCTGCGCCGGATGCTCCGCGACGGCGGCTCTTTTTTTGATCACCCATAGATTCAGACCTCACCCTTGCGTCAATCTCTTAAGGAAAAACGGGATTCCCACTACCGTAAGAATCCCGTTGAAGGAAATAATTAATCTTCATCCTCCTGCTTTTCCTTCTTGTAGGCTTCAATGATGGCTTCAGCTTGACGTTGCGGAACTTCAGCATAGTGGTCAAACTGCATTGTAAAGCTTCCACGGCCTTGGGTTATGGAGCGAAGGTCAATAGCATACCGGAACATTTCAGACATCGGCGCCATCGCACGCACAATGCCCAATCCTCCTCCAATCGGCTCCATACCGAGAATTCTTCCGC